>JAGGSY010000022.1 GCA_021158845.1 Caldisericia bacterium | reverse complement strand
CCAAAAGCAAGAATTTTTTTATTGTGCATTATAAGTACCTTGCTAGCAAAAAACAGTGAATGATTGGGGTCATGAGAAGTCGCTATGATACCCAGTCCTTTTTCTTTAGCTAATCTATTTATAATCGATAGAACAACCATTTGATTTTTAAAATCTAAATGTGATGTTGGTTCATCAAGTATAAGTACTCTTGGTTCCTGTGCTAATGCTCTTGCAATTAAAGTGAGTTGCATTTCTCCGCCGCTTAGGTTCGTGTAAGGTTTTTTCATTAGATGTGATATATTCACTGTTTTAATCGCTTCTTTTGCTATTTTGATATCCTTTTCTGATGGGGATGAAAACAAACTCAAATGAGGGCTCCTTCCTAAAAGCACTACTTGAAGTACGCTGTAAGGAAATGTAGGCTTATGTGTTTGATGTACAACTGCAATCTTTTTAGCGAGTTCTATTCTATTCAAGGTGCAAATATCCTCATTATCCAAGAAAACATGCCCTTTTCTCAACTTTAATGCATTAGTTATGCACTTAAGCAAGGTGGTCTTGCCACAACCATTTGGTCCGAGAATGAAGAGAATATCTCCTTTATCTACGGAAAATGTAAAATTCTCAAACAAATTACAACTTCTATCGAATCCAAATGTTGCCTCCATCACATCAATTTTCATGCCCAACCGCCTTTACTTTTCCTTAATAAATATGCAAAGAAAGGAGCACCAACAATTGCTGTAATTATTCCCAGGGGAATCTCAGCAGTTGTCATAGTTCTTGCGAGACTATCTACTAACAACAGATAAGATGCACCTATGGCGGCACTCACGGGTAAGAGTACTTTATGGTCAGGACCGACTATCATCCTTGCAACATGTGGTATTATAAGACCAACCCAGCCTATTATTCCACTTACACAAACCGCGGATGCGGTTATGACTGTAACCGATATAATT
Organism: Caldisericia bacterium; assembly: GCA_021158845.1. Classification (NCBI taxonomy): domain Bacteria; kingdom Pseudomonadati; phylum Caldisericota; class Caldisericia; species Caldisericia bacterium. Next base: position 5,339 of record JAGGSY010000022.1, on the reverse strand, counting down.
ATAATTAGTTTTAATTTCTCAGTATTGATTCCAAGTGTTTGGGCATCTTCGTCTCCCATTGATAAAATATTTATTCTCCAGCTAAGTAGTAAAAGAACAAACAGCCCGGCTACTATTGGTGGAGTCACTAAAATCGCATCTTTAGTAGTAACTGATGCAAGACTACCCATGAGCCAGAATACGATAGCCGGTAATTTGTCAGTGGGATCAGCTACGTATTTAACAAGTGAAATAAGAGCTGAAAAAAAAGCTCCAACAACAATGCCCGCAAGGACAAGAACGAGTATGGGTGTCGTTTTATAGATCCTGCTTATTACATAAGTCAGTGCTACGGCCATTGCTCCAAAAACAAAGGCAGATAATTGTATTACGATCATACTTCCAGATAATAATATGGCAAGAGCAGCCCCAAAACCTGCTCCTGCGGAAACACCCAATATATAGGGTGACACAAGCGGATTTTTAAAGATTCCTTGAAAAGAAGCACCCGAAATAGATAGACCTGCACCCACAAGCATAGCAACTATTGCCCGGGGCAACCTTATGTTTAAAAGTACTATCTCCATGTTTTCTGACCAAGTATGCTGAATGGAAAAAAATTTAGAGGCAGGAATCTTAAACACCATACCTAACGGTAAAGGATACCTCCCAATGCTGAGAGAAATCAAGAATATGGCAACTGATAAAAAGAATAAAACTATCCCAATTGCCTTGGTTTTTTCCATTTGTATATTTGGCTCCTTATCAGTCATGGTTGCGGATTCTCCCTATCGACTGGGATGCAATACCTTGAAAGTGTCTCCATGAGAAGGGCTGTAACTATTATAAACCCTTTCGTAATATTCTTTAAGTTCATGTTCCATATCTAGCTTCCCAAATTTTTCCGGATACAGTTTCTTTGCCATCCATGGACAGAGAAGAGTTGATTCAGGCCCAGGTCTATCCCATGAATATGCACCAATTGGGGATATGTAGACATCGCCATTTTTAACTGCGGTTACCTTACTCCATTGGGAATTCGTAACGATCTCCTTTTTATATTCCGGTAGATCTACAAATATAACTTCAGGGTCCCATTTTAATACTTCCTCAATGGATACCCACTTAGACCAACCAGGTAAGATTTCAGAAAAATCTCTTCCGCCAGCCATTTCTATGACATCGTGTATGAAGGATTCCCTTCCATGGCTCTTCAGAACGCCGTAAGTAGCAAAATACACTTTCTTTCTTTCTCCCCTTGGTATTTTTGAAGTCACTGAAGTGACTTTTTCGAAAAGAACATGTCTGTAAAAAATAAATGCCTTCGCTTTTTCTACATTCCCTACAACCTTCCCCACCAGTAGAATAGCTTTTTCTAAATCTCCTGCAGTTAGTAAATCTAATGCTATGCAAGGTATACCGGCTGCTTCTATGGGTTTAATCTGTTTTTCTGTGTTGTGGCATATAACCACGTCTGGGTTTAGTTTCAAAATCTCCTCTATGTTCGGCGCAGAACCCCCGGATTCAACCACGGCCGGTAGAGCTAAATATTTAGGATCAATCTTCTGCATCAATTTAGTCCGTCCTTGTGTATAAGAGCATGTTCCCACATGCTTATCCTGTGCGCCGACCAAATAAATTATATGTGTAACTGGTGCAAGAGTATCCACAATTCTATCCACTTTTGCCGGGACTGTTACACTTCTTCCGGCCATGTCAACAATCATTCTTGCTTCATGTTTGACTTTCTCTACATCCTTTTCTTGAACACATCCAAGGAAAGCAGTGCCAATAAAATCCATAAAGAATATAATTAGCAATAGTCTTACAGACCCTCTTCTTTGTGATTGGTCGTGAGGTTTCATTTGGTTGCCTCATTCATTGCCCATTTAAAAACATTGTCAAGAAATCTCTGTGTTTTTTTGACCACTCCATACCCGGCATGCACATCCGGGTCCAAGGTTGTTGCCAGTATTTTTCCTTTAAAATTTTTTGAATCCAGATAGATAATGTCACCATTTTTCCCATACGTTAGCAACACATCAGCATTTTCAGGTGCATGGAATATCCCATGAAAATGCCATTGCAGATCCTCAATCGTCAGGTTTTGGAATAAAGGATGTTTAGGATCTAATATCCGATATGGTTCGATAACCAATTCCCCTTTATCCCATTCATATTCTTTTGTTCCATCTTTTTTGTATCTAAAACGAGGATACCTGTCTTCCCAAACACAATAAGGAAGCCACGGCCTAGTGACCTCTCCAAAGGATATAAGTAACTTTCCCCTATTTAGGAATTCTATCAGCCTTTGCTTTGTTTTTAATAGAATCTCTTGGTTTGACTCACGGGGAACTATTAATACATCAAACGGCAGTAGGTCTACAGTAGGGAAATTGCAGACATGAATGATATCACTGATAAATGTGCGATATTTCTCGGATGTAAACAAATCATGTTGCCACTTACTTCCTGAGTATAGTGCGCCGATTTTGACCATTTGTCTTCACCTCCTTATTTTGCATGCTTCGTCTTGTGCCCATCTTACAATATTATCAAGAAGAATTTTGGCACCCTTTAGCCCATGAAAGGAGTGGCAGATAGCATCTAATTGGCTGGCCGCCAAAATTACTCCTTTTGTGGATTGCCGATCAATATACATGATCGGATCGCCTAACATGTTTGTGACCAAAATCTCAGCTCCAGCCGGGGCAACAAAATGTCCATGACAACACCAACCTGTTGCTCCCTTATGCCAGTGAAGATCATCGGGTCTAAGGCCTTTTAGTACCGGATGATTTTTCTTTATCAGTAAAGGCCCATCGTCTTCAGGTTTTACTCCGCCCCACCGACATCCTGGCAGCCATTCTTTAGTCACTTCACCAAAAGAGACCACTATGCCCTTATATTGGAGAAATTTCTTGATCTTTTCTCTTTCAGCATAAACTATTTCCTGGTCCGTACCCCTCGGGAAAATAAGTATGGCATAGCGTGAAAGCTCAATTTTAGAGAGATCACAAACAGGAAGCATTTCTATTTTTTGAGCGTATTCGTTTCTATTTAACACCGCATGTTGATAACTAATACCGGAATATATTGCACCTATCCGCATTTTTTTGTTACCTCCTTACCGTAAAATGACCCCGGCGCAAAGCTCCGGGTACGTTCGGTTGTCCTAACCTGTCCAAAAAACCAATCTTAGAACCTCCACATTAATGTGGCTACAGCATTGATGCCAGGTTCATCATAAACGTTCTGATTTCCAGGGTTGCCTCTTGCAAGATGGTTCCTGTAAGACCTATCCAGCAGGTTTTCAATAGCAAGAGAAAGATCAAAATCCCTGATTTTTATACCACCCCGAAGGTCAAAGGTTGCATATCCAGGGGTCTCAATTTCATTTGGAGCGTTTCGAGTCTGGTTACCAACTATGTTGGATATAAATTCAAACCAGTAGCGTTTGCTCGGTTCTGCGAATCGAATACCCAAAATGCCATTGAGCGGAGGTATTTCTGGCAGTGGATCATCTGTGATCTTATCTTTGCCCCATACGTAAGAAACATTTCCGAATACAGAAAGCCAATGGTTAATTATGTAGGAAGCCTCGACCTCGAATCCTCGTCTCTGGGCCTTACCGATATTTTGCAATTGTATTGAAGGAAGATCTCTAAAAGTAATATCCTTTCGGACGAATACGTCCTTTGAATCTGCTAAAAAGAGATTCATAGCTCCGCTAAAAGCAGGATATTGCACTTTCAATCCTATCTCGTAATTCATGGTTTTTTCTGGCTTGATTGCAGGATTAGGGACATTAAAACCCTTAACCGTTCTTGCAAAGGCAAATTTAGACCACGTTTGTGGTTGACAATAAGCTCTTGCAATACCACCAGTCAGATTAACATTTTCAGTGATGCGGAACAGCAGATTCAGATTGCCGGTAAAGACAGTGTCTGTTACCGTCTGATTTTCTTCCAGGACAGGAAGAATCTCTGGGACATAAACTGGAGATAGCTCAGTCTTTGTTCGGAAATAGTCAAAACGACCCCCTAAGATAAGTAGCAACCTATCTGTTACATCAAACTCATCCTGCACGAAATATCCAATATTTAACATGGTTGCATTGGGAGACGTACGTCCCTCTATACCATGTACCACCTTAGTCACATCACCTGTAAGTGGGTCATAGTGAGTTACAATGTCTCTATAATTCCAGAGACCATATCTTTTTTCCCAGAAAGAGTCTATGCCAGTAGTTACCTTATGAGAATATCCAAGTTGAAATGTTCCATATGCCCTGCCTCCCACTGTATCATCAGGTACATGCCTTAAATGGTCGAATGTTTTTGTCAATCGGCCTAACTTGTCATAAGCGTGGCTAAAAATAGCCACGGTTGCGTCCTGTCTTTTATAATATACATTAGCAAAGAAACTTTTCCATATATCTCCTATATCCTTGTCTTCAAACCGGATTTCTATATCATGCTGGTCGTCAGGGTCTATCAGTTTCTTATCTGGGGGGAGATTTGGAAAAGGAGGGCGAATTGCGCTAATTCCTTGATTTTCCCCCTGAAACTCCTTTAGGATAAATTCTAACCTCCTGCTTTCATCAAACTGGTATCCCGCTCGAAGATCCCAGCTCATATCATTAAATTTGCTGTAAGGTATATCGCCTTTGGGAGTACGCATGTCATCATATGCGTTTCTATAATTATAACCCAGCAGAAAGTCGAACCCATACCCCCCTCCCTCTAACTCGATGCCAGTCCTAAACATATTGTTAGCAGAACTATAGGATACGGGCCTCAAGCGAGGTTCAAGACTAAATCTTGGTTCAAGGTGTGGCTTTGCTTTTCGTGTGATGATGTTGATAACACCACCGAGTGCCTCCGTTCCATAAAGGGAAGAAACAGGCCCACGAACAATTTCTACTCGCTCGATCTGATTAGGATCAATTAGGGCAAATGTTCGTGTTCGGCCGCCCCGAAATGGATTGCCATCAATAAGGACAGGAATCTTCCCGGTTACCGTAGAGAACCCTCGCATGCTAATATGATTCATCACAGGGGTTCCCCTTATTTGAGACACTCCCACCTGCTTCTGAAGCATATCAGGTACACTGATCGGATTTTTTTCCTCTATATCCTCACGTGTTATTATTCCAACAGGGATTGGCGTTTCGAAAACTGGCCTTTCTGTCCTGGTAGCCGTAACCACCATCTCCTCTATCTCTACTGGTCTCTTAACCTCCTCTTCTTCCACCTTCTTTTTTTCCACCTCTTCCCTCTGTGCCACTACGATTTTCGCTTTCTTCAAAACCACTGTACCCTGGTCGGTAACCATATAGGTAAGGCCAGTGCCTTTTA
>JAGGSY010000021.1 GCA_021158845.1 Caldisericia bacterium | reverse complement strand
GTTTAAGGAGTATAGACACAAAGTTAACATTACTTAAGAACCAATTTAAAATACTGAGTGAAATTGATAGTATAGGGAAGGTTATGGAAGAAGTGCAGGAACATAAAGTCAGATTATATGATTTAAAGAAGATTAAGGAGAAGTATATTGATAATGAGAAAAAAATTGATAAGTTTGAGAAACTGCACAGAGCCTTAGATAAAGATGTTATTAAGGAAGAGACTGTGGATAAAATAAATGCTTTGAAGGAAAGGTATGTTTCTCTCATAAATAAGAGACTAAAACTGAAAAGCATAATAGATAAAGAGAAGAAAGCCGAAAAGGAGAAAGAACAGATAGAGGTAAATATAGATAAGCTTATAGGAAGGTATGTTTCTGTTATAGGAAGAGAAGGGGTTTGTCCTGTATGCTTAAGAGAGGTGGATGATAAATTAATGCATGAAGTGGAGAAAAATATAAAGAGGATGTGGAGGTAGTGATGGATATTGAGAAGATTATAAAGGAACTTGATGAACTAAACAAGAGAATTAAAAGGTATGTTGAGAAGAGGCAGGAGATAACCGGGACATTGAACGCTTTAAAAAATACAAAGGAGGAGATTATAAAGGAACTTAAGGAGAATTTTAATATAGATAGTGTAGAGGAGTTGGATAGGGAGATAGAGAGGATTGAGAAAGAGATAGTAAGGAAAAAGATGATGATAGAAGAATCTCTAAGGGAGATTGATAATGAACTCAATAGAAAGAATCAGTGAAGAGGTCTTTAAAAGAATAAGAGAGGTGGAGAAGCAACTGGGGGAGAAACGGAGAATAGAGAAAGAGATAAAGGTAAAAGAGAATTTGATTGACGATTTGCAGAATAAAAGAAAGATATATGTTCAGGCAAAGAGAGTGCTTGAATTGGCATATGAAAAGTTGAGACGGGAGACAATGAGTGGCATTGAAAGATTGGTGAATAAGGCACTTGAGCCAATATATAAGGATCTTAGCTTTAGAATAGAACTGGAGGATAAAAGAAATAGAAATACAGCAAGGTTTGTTGTAAAAAATTTAAGTGAGAACCTAATTTTTGAGGGAAATCCTTTAGATATACATGGTGGAAGTGTATCTCAGATTATATCTCTTGCCTTAAGGATAAGCATTCTTGAAAAGAGTATAAATCCAAGACTTGAAGGTCCTCTAATTCTTGATGAACCTCTCACATTTCTTGATGAGAAAAGTAAAAGGGCAATGGTGGAATTCTTAAGAAAAGTAAGTGAAGTATTAAAAAGACAGATAATACTTATAACCCATGATAGAATCCTCATGGAGGCAGGAGATAAGATATTCTATGTTGAGATGAAAAATGGAGAGAGCAGCGTAAGGGAGATAGAAGGAATTGATGAAATTGTGGTATAATCCTTTAGAAGGGTAAATAGAAGAGGGAGTGAAATGGCAAGAGTTATTTTGAGAAATGTAACTAAAAGATTTGGTAAAGTAGTGGCGGTGGATAATATAAATTTATCTTTAAAAGATGGAGAATTTGTCGTCTTATTGGGCCCATCTGGTTGTGGAAAAACAACAACATTAAGACTTATAGCAGGTTTAGAAGAAGTTACAAGCGGGGAGATATATATAGGGGACAGAGTTGTTAACGATCTTGCACCAAAGGATAGAAATGTGGCTATGGTTTTCCAAAGTTATGCTCTTTATCCGCACATGAGTGTTTTTGAGAATATAGCTTTTAGTTTGAGGTTAAAACATGTACCAAAGGATGAAATAGAGAAAAGGGTTAGAAGAGTGGCGGAGATGCTTCAAATTGATAAATTTTTGAATCGTAAACCGAGACAACTTTCAGGAGGTCAAAGACAGAGAGTTGCACTTGCCAGAGCTATTGTGAGAAATCCAGATGTTTATCTTATGGATGAGCCTCTATCAAATCTTGATGCTAAGTTGAGAGTTCAGACAAGAGCAGAGCTTTTAAAACTTCACAAGAAACTTGGAACCACAACCATTTATGTTACGCATGATCAAGTTGAAGCTATGACATTAGGGCAGAGAGTTGCAATAATTAACAATGGGAAGTTAGAACAGTTTGATACTCCAGAGAATGTATACATGTATCCAAAGACTAAATTCGTTGCAGGTTTTATTGGAACTCCTCCAATGAACTTTATTCCTGCTGAGGTATTTCAAGAGGATGGGAAAATTCAGTTGAAATTGTTAAATACAAAGATAGAAATTCCATCCGAGTTAAAAGCAAAGACGAAGAGGATACCAATAAATAGAAAGGTTATTCTTGGAATAAGACCTGAAGATTTGAGAGAGGAGAAATTTTTAGATAGAGATTCCTTTGTTCTGCTTGGTTCTTTCCCTCTTTTATTTAAGGAAGACCTGGGAAGTGAAACAAATCTTTACTTTAATATTGGTTTGGATAATCCACTTGTTGTTAAAACTTCTTCAGAGACAAAAGCAGAAATGGATGATGTGGTGCCTATCTATTTGAATCCTTTTAGGATTCATCTATTTGATATAGACACAGGAAGGAATTTGTTCTATAATGAGGTGGGAATGAATGGATGAGAGAAATTAAATTGTCTGAAGTTGATTTTAAGAAATATGAGGGGTATTTAGAGAATGAGAGGGAGAAAATTGATTTTATTTCAAGGGAATTGAGAGGTTTGAGAGTTGCTTTTATAAATTCTACAAGTTTTGGTGGAGGCGTAGCAGAAATTTTTTACTCTTTAATCCCTCTATTAAGATCTTTGGGAATAGATATTCATTGGTATGTTATTGAGGGAGACGGAAAATTTTTTAATATCACCAAGAAGATTCACAATATGCTTCAAGGTGAAGAGGAAAGCATAAATTCTAAAGAAGAGGATTACTATCTATTGATAAACAAAAACAACGGAAAGAACTTTAATGAGAAATTTGATATTATAGTTATTCATGATCCTCAACCCATGGCACTTCCTCTATTTTTAAATAAAAAAACTAAAAAATTTGTTTGGAGATGTCATATAGATACTTCTTCTCCATCTCAAAGAGCAAGGAATTTTGTGGGTAAGTTTATTAAACTCTATGAAAGAGTAATTTTCAGTGTAGAAGAGTTTGCAAGAGGTCTAAAATGTGATAATAATAGCTTAATTATTTATCCCTCTATTGATCCATTTTCTCAAAAAAATAAATTTCTTGAAAAAGATGTGGTTGATAAGATTGTTGAAAAATTTGGTGTGGATATCCAAAGACCTTTCCTTCTTCAGGTATCTCGCTTTGATCCATGGAAGGATCCTCTTGGAGTTATAGATGTTTATAGGAATGTTAAGGGAGATTTTCCATATATTCAACTTGTGTTAATAGGTTCCATGGCAACAGATGATCCTGAGGGTTGGAAATTTTATGAGAAAACATTAAGATACGCAGGAATGGATGAAGATATTTTCGTATTTACAAATTTTGATGGCGTTGGTAGTCTGGAGGTTAATGCCTTCCAGAGAAAAGCAACCATTGTAATTCAAAAATCTATTCGTGAAGGTTTCGGCCTTACTGTCTCCGAAGCATTATGGAAGAAAAAAGCTGTTATTGGAGGGAATACTGGTGGAATAAAGGTTCAAATAAAGGATGGTGAAAATGGTTTCCTTGTTTCATCCAAAGTTGAAACAGAAGAAAGAGTAAAAGAGCTTCTGCTTAACAGTGAGGAAAGAGAAGAATTTGGAAAAAATGGGCATGCGGTTGTTAGAAAGAAATTTCTTACAACAAGGCATGCTTTAGATTATTTAAAATTGTTTAAATCTCTTGCAGTTTCCTAAATTTATAAAAATAAAGGAGGTGTTTTATGTACAAAAAAATCTCAAAAATTCTTGTGTTTTTGATTGTTGTGGCTCTTGCCTCAACATTCATGTTTACTGGGTGTAAAAAAGAACAACCTTCTCAGCCACCTGAAGAAGAGAAACCAGAGAAGGTTACTATTGTCTTTGCAGTAGGAGGAGCGCCCTCAGAAGTTGACTACTGGCATAAGGTTATAGAGGAATTCGAGAAGAAGAATCCAAATATTAGTGTTGATCTTTTAAGACAACCCATGGAAACTTCTACAAGGATGCAAACCCTTGTGACTCCTCTAAGTGGTAAAGAATCTACTCCAGATGTTTTTCTTATGGATGTTGCATGGGTTGGACAGTTTGCTGCATCTAATTGGCTTGCACCTTTGGATGATTTTATATCTAAGGATAACTATGACCTTTCTGTCTTCTTTAAGAAGACATTGGAGTTTGCTGACACATACAAGGGTAAAATTTGTGCCCTTCCTGTATACATAGATGCAGGACTTCTCTATTACAGAAAAGATCTACTTGAGAAGTATGGATTTTCAAAGCCTCCAGAGCTATGGAGCGATCTTGTTACTATAGCACAGAAAGTTCAAGAAGGAGAGAGAAAGACAAATCCAAATTTCTGGGGATTTGTATGGCAGGGAAAACAGTATGAAGGTCTTGTATGTGATTTCCTTGAGTATATTGTGAGTAATGGAGGGAATATACTTGATAAGGATGGAAAACCAATTCTGAATTCAGAGAGCAATATTGAGGCATTAACCTTTATGAGAGACTTAATACACAAGTATAAAATTTCACCTCCCAACACATACACTGAAATGACTGAGGAACCTGTTAGAATGACTTTCCAGAGTGGAAATGCAATGTTTGAGAGAAATTGGCCCTATGCATGGGGACTTCACAATGCAGATGATTCTCCGGTTAAAGGAAAAGTCGGGATTGCTCCACTTCCTCATTTTCCAGGACATGAGAGTGCCGCAACTCTTGGTGGATGGCATATTGGAATGAATATATATTCAAAGCGTAAAGAGGCAACCTGGGAATTCATCAAATTTGTTGAGTCATTTGAAACCCAGAAAGGTTTTGCTATGAATCTTGGCTGGAATCCTGGAAGAAAGGATGTATATGATGATCCAGAAGTAGTTGAGAAATCACCCCATCTAAAAGCATTGAAGGATGTCTTTGTTGGTGCTGTTCCAAGACCTGGTGTTCCCTATTACACAAAGCTCAGTGATGCTATACAGAAGTATGTAAATGCTGCCATTGCAGGTAAGATGGATCCAAAAGACGCATTGAATAAAGCACAGGAAGAGGTTGAGGAAATAATTTCTGAGTATGGAGGATAAATGAAAAAGAGGGGGCAAAGGAGAAAGGAGGGAGGCTCTGTGAAGTACAAGAGGCGTGAGGAGCGTCTTGCATACCTCCTCCTTGCCCCCATTGTTCTTCTCGTAGGTGGTTTAATTCTTGTTCCAATTGTTGGAACCTTAATATCAAGTTTTTATAGAAACATCACTTTTCTTCCACCAGTAAAATTTATAGGTCTTGGTAACTATAAAAGACTTTTCTCTGATTTAAATTTTTGGCATTCTGTTTTTATAACTGTGGGTTTTACCGTTGTATCTGTACTTTTGGAATCTATTCTTGGCATGTTCTATGCTCTTATCATTCATGAGAAGTTTCGTTTAAGGGGAATAATGAGGGCAATTGTTCTTATACCTTGGGCTATTCCAACGATAGTATCTGCAAAAACTTGGCAACTTATATATAACTATAATTATGGACTTCTAAACTATCTTTTCATGAGAATACATCTTTCATTGCATCCAATAAATTGGCTTGGTAGTCCAACGAGTGCTTTCACCTCCATTGTTATCGCAGATGTTTGGAAAACTGCTCCCTTTATGGCGATACTTTTCTTGGCAGGTTTGCAATCTATTCCTGAATCTATATATGAAGCTGCGAGGGTAGATGGTGCTTCTATGACTCAAGAATTTTTCAAGATCACCCTTCCTCTACTGAGACCTGTTATAATTATTGCTCTGATTTTCAGAACAATTGATTCACTTCGTATATTTGATTTAATATATGTTTTAACTGGTGGAGGACCAGCTGGTTCTACATCCTCTATCTCAGTTTATGGTTTTAAAGCTTATATCCTTGGTGATTTTGGTTATGGTTCTTCTGTCTCTGTTTTTACATTCCTCCTCATCTTTCTCTTTACAGTGCTATATCTTAAACTTGGTCGTTTTAGAGAGGGTTTAAAAAATGAGTGAAAAGAGAAAAAGAATCTTGTTTATATGGATTGGTTCACTTATAACTTCTTTTATTTGTCTTACTCCATTCTTTTGGATGATCATTGTCTCCTTTGCGAAATTCCCAAATTTCCTTGCCTCAAAGGAAATTCCTTTTATTTTTACCCTTCAGCATTATAGAGAAGTTATTGGAACACATGATCTTCATGTGATGAATTATTTTAAAAACAGTCTAATTGTTGCTGTAGTTGTTACTGTTCTGGCAGTTACAATCGCCAGTGTCGCAGCTTATGCAGTATCAAGAATAAAATTTAGAGGAAAAGTATTTATAATAATTGGAATACTTGCTGTTTCAATGTTTCCACAGATAAGTATCGTTGGTTATCTATTTAAATTAATGACAAAGATAGGTTGGATAAATACATATCAAGCACTTATTTTTCCTTATACTGCCTGGGTTATGCCAATTTCTTTATGGATACTTGTGAGTTATTTTTCACAGCTACCTATAGATTTGGATGAAGCTGCTATGCTGGATGGAGCGACAAGGATGCAAACTTTAATAAAAGTCATTATACCTTTAGCTGCTCCAGGTGTTTTTTCCACTTCTCTTCTTGTCTTTATCTCCGCTTTTAATGAATTCATGTTTGCCCTTCTTTTAACCAGTGATTATCATGCACGCACCATTCCAGTAGGTATTGCTCTTTTTGAGGGACTTCATGGAGAGATTCCATGGGGCCAGATTATGGCTACCTCTGCAATAGCCTCTATTCCCCTCGTCATACTTACTTTAATATTCCAAAGATATATTGTTCAAGGACTTACCGCAGGAGCCATTAAAGGATAGCCAACAAATACTTGACAAATTATATTTATTTTTATAAAATTTTTTTACAAAGATAATTTCATGAAAGGAGGTTGAGAGAGGACGGTAAAATTTTATTTAATTTTTGTTTTTAAAAACAATTCTTTGAAGGAGGGAAGTAAAAATGGCAAATGAGCAGACTCAAACTACTGATTGGCGTGTAACAGGTTGGGTACTTTACCCAATCGGAAGTAAGCCAAGATGGCCATTAGCATTTGCTCTCGGTTTTCAGCATTATCTAACCATGTTCGGTGCTACCGTAAGTATTCCTCTTTTAGTTGGTGGTGCAATGGGATTTCCACCTCAAGAACTCGCTCTTTTAATTGCTACAGTATTCCTTGCAAGTGGAATAGCAACATGGATTCAGCAGTTAATTGGAAACAAACTCCCAATTGTTCAGGGTGGTAGCTTCTCATTCCTTGGACCAACCTTTGCTACCATTGGTATGGTTTCAGCTCAAGGCGGAAATTGGCAGATTATGATTCAGCAGGTTGCTGCTGCAATCATGTTTGGTTCATTCTTTGAAATTATTCTTGGTTATAGTGGATTGATGGGTTACATAAAAAGGTTAATTGGACCTCTTTCAATTGCTCCGACGATTACAATGATAGGTCTTTCACTCTATGGAGTTGGTGCACCAAAAATGGCATCCAATTGGACAATTTCAATTATTACTCTTGTTGCACTTATTTTGTACTCTCAAGTTTTCTCAAGATATTCAAGAGTTTTCCTCTTATTCCCAGTTATCCTTGCTGTTGCAACAGGATGGATTGCAGCACTTATTGGAACACTTGCTGGTTGGATTCCACCGGATAACGCAGCAAACTTAACCAGGGGACTTCAGCTGATTAAGACCTCACCTTGGTTCTGGGTTAGACCAATTATTCCATTCAAGTGGGGATTTCCTGAACTTTCATCTCTTACCCTTTCCGCTACCATAGGAATGCTTGCAGGTTACATTGCATCCATGGTTGAGTCCATTGGTGATTACTACTCCTGCGCAAGAATATCTGAGGCACCAGTTCCAACTGAAAAGATGATATCTTATGGTCTTGGTGCAGAGGGAGTTGGTTGTCTCATCGCCGGAATTCTCCAGAGTGGAAACGGAACAACCTCTTACTCTGAAAATATTGGAGCAATAGGAATTACAAGGGTTGCATCTCGTAGAGCAATCAGAGCAGGTGCAACCTTGATGATTATAATTCCATTTATTGCTAAGGTTGGTGCTGTTCTTGCAACACTTCCAGATCCAGTAGTAGGTGCTATGTATGTTGGACTGTTTGGTTTAATTGCTGCAGTAGGACTTTCAAACCTTCAATTTGTAAACCTTAATAATTCAAGAAACCTATTTATTCTTGGTATATCCCTATTCTCTGGACTATCATTCCCTGCATACTTTAATGCAAATCCAATAAAGGGTGGCGTATTGGCAAACATTGTTCAGACCATTCTTACAACAGGAATGGCGGTTTCAGCACTCTTTGCTATAGTGCTTGATAACCTACTTCCTGGAGCAACAAGAGAGGAGAGAGGTCTAACTGTCTGGGAGAAGGAGGCAACGCCAGAAGCTTGGGAAGAGGCAGAGAGAGAATGGGCACAGATGAAGGAAGGAGAAGAGGCAAAGCTTAAAGGATTTGAAAGGGTGCAGAAGTAGAAAGGGTTAGTTATGGTATAAAAGAGGGTGGAAAAGTCCACCCTCTTTTCATTTATAAAGGAGGTAGAGAAGCTTGAAAAAGGTTGGAAGATATTTATATATAGTTTTTGTTATTTTACTTTTTTCCTTTACCTTTTATCTTATTTTTTGGTCTGGACACCCAAAGTATCTATTAAAATATCTCTATTCAGATAGAAGATACGATATATATGTAATAGTTGGCTTCGGATTTCTTACATCTCTTGTTGCTTTCTTCTCCTCTTGGTCCAATGAAAACAAAGGATACATGAAACTTCTGGAGATGAACAAGGATTATATAAGGAAATTAAGAAAGAGAGGAAAGAGTGATGAAGAGATAGCAGAAGCTCTCCTCAGAGCCCTTGGAAGAAAGAAGGGTATCGGATATGGATATGAGAAGAGAAAGATAATCTATTTTCTTTCAAAGTTGAAATGAAGGAGTGTATATGGTTAGTTTCTTGAAAATAAATTCAGACTATCTTATTCCTGTTATAGTAATAGTCGTGATGATTCTTTATATGTGGTGGAAGCAACAGGATGTACACCATCTTAAGGAAAGGTTTAAAGATGAAAAAATTATATTTAAAGCACATGGGACATACTTCTTTGGTCTTCAATCAGAGCCTGGAGGGTTATTAAGATCAAGTGGTCAGATATTCCTATTTAAGGACAGGATATTCTACAAAGGAAGATTTGACAATAGAGAATTAACTATACCTAAGGATAAGTTAATGTATATAGCTATTACAGATAACCATAAAGGTTTACCCCTATATTGGAAGTCTCTTGCATTTTACTTTGAAAAGGATGGAAAGGTGGAAAGGGCAGCATTTATGATTCCTTTCTCAAAACAATTTGTTGATGCATTAAAAACATACTTTGAAAAGGATGGAAGAAAGATCCCTATAAAAGAGGAACTCTGGTAATGAAAACCTTCCCTTTTTCAAATTTTTCCTGGGTTGAGAAGGATAAAATTGCCGCCTCAGATTTTCCATATACAGAGGAACATTTCAAATTTTTAAAAAGTGTTGGCATAAGAGCTATAGTTACATTAACTGAAGAGGATGTTTCAAAGTCCTTAATTGAGAAGTATAGATTCAGGCATCTTCACCTGCCTATAGGTGATTTTGGAGTTCCTTCTCTTTCTCAAGTTAAGAAATTTTTAAAATGGGCGAAACTAATGGAGGTATGGGGGCAACCTGTGCTTGTCCATTGCCGTGCTGGAATTGGAAGAACTGGGACAATGCTTTCGGTTTATTACATCTGGAAGGGTTTTAGTGCCGAAGATAGTATAAAGATGGTTAGAAATAAAAGAGGAAGTGGTGTAGAAACACTATCTCAGGAGAGTTTTATTTATGAAGTTGAGGAGTTAATCCCTGTTATATATCCGGATAAAGAGGAAGAGTTGTTCTATGTCTTACTTGAAACAATGAAGGTCTTAAGAAAAGAGTGTCCGTGGGACAGAAAACAAACAAGGTCTTCACTTATGAAGTATTTCATTGATGAAGTGGAAGAGGTAGTTAAAGCTGAGAAGGAAGGTGATTTAGATAATTTTGTTGAAGAACTTGGAGATGTACTTCTTCACATAATTTTTCAATGTGAGATTGGAAGGGAGAGAGATGAATTCAATATAACTGATGTAATTGATACTCTACTTAAGAAACTTGTAAGAAGGCATCCCCATGTCTTTAAAGACGAGGTTCTTAGAACAGATAAAGATGTGGAGGAGAGATGGGAAGAGATAAAGAGG
>JAGGSY010000020.1 GCA_021158845.1 Caldisericia bacterium | reverse complement strand
TATGACTATATCTTCCCTGTGTATCACTCTCTCAATTTTGGCTCTCTCAAATATCATTGGTTTCTCATGCACAAGAATAAAATCTGGATAATCTTTCAAATCATGTATAAAATTTTTTATATCCAATACATCCACTATTAAATCTATATCAAAAGTAGCCCTTGGTTCAAAAACAATACTGTATGCAACTCCACCTATGAGAGAGAATTTATAACCTTTTGATCTTAAAAACTTTGATACATCTATTAAAACATCTAATAGTGTCTCTTCATCTTCCATCTTTTTAAAACCTGCTCTACCTCCTCATCACTTATCTCTGGATTGATGACTTTAGTGTATGCTCTCTTCAATTCCAAGAGGAATTTATTTATCTCGGTAAGTTTTTTTAACCTCTTTAAAACTATTTTCTCATCCATTTTTGGGATAAATTATTGTAACTTTTTTCTCCCTTCCATCCCAGAGAACTTCAGAGCCAAGTCCTTCCGAGACAAATCTAATTGGAATCATTACTCTTCCTGGTGGAACAAGAATAGGTGGTGAATCCATAGTTTGAGGGATGTTATTTACAAAGTATCTTACCTTTCCAACCCACATCTCAACCACTGTGTCATAAAGCTGGAAAGTCACCCTCTTATCCCTTTGATCCCAGAACACATAAGCTCCAAGACTCTCTGTAATGAATCTAACTGGAACATATGTCCTTCCATTCTTTATGAAAGGCGATACATCCATCTTAAAAGTTTCACCATTCACCTCTGCCTCTTTCCTTCCAATCCAGAGAATTATCTCTTTCCTTTCCACTCTGTAAACTACTCTTTTAACAATATTTTCATTTCCTGCCTTATCCACCGCTTTAAACTCTATCCTGTTGTATCCAAAGTTCAAGGGAACTTCAACGAGAAACTTTCCCTCCTTTGAAATCTCAATCTTTTTACCATTGACAAAGAGAGAACTCCCCTTCTCAACTTCACCGCTAATCTTTATCCTACTATCTACTACTTTATACTTTAAGGGAAGATTCACCCAGAGATTTGGTGGAGTTAAATCACATACTATTGAAAGAAATACCTTATTCTCATTTCCAGATTCATCCACTGCCTTTATCTCAAAGACATTCATACCCTCTTTAAGTTTTATGTAAATGGTAAAATTGCCATCTCTATCCACCTCTATTTCTTTCCCCTCAAAAAATACCTTCGCCCCTTTTTCTGTCTCTCCTTCCACTTTTATATTCTTTTTGTTCGTTACAAATCCATCTGGTATCGAAAATTTAAGCTCTGGTGGAGTGGTATCCTTCTTTATTGAAAAGGTAATTAGGATTTCATTATAACCTGATAATGAGAAGATCTTTATTTTTTCATTATATGTTTTACCTTCAATAAGATTTGATGTATCTATTACTCCCTTTATTCTCTCCTTCCCATCAAATTCATACTTTGAAAGGGAGATAAATTCTTTCGTTTCAATTCTTCCCTTTTTTCCCTCAACATCAAACTCAAATTCTATCTTCTCTCCTCTATTCACCTCTCCAAATTCAAACCTGTCTGGTGAAACCTTCAATTGATCAAGGGTTATTATCTGAATTCTGTGGTTAAAGGTGTCAGCAACAAAGAGTCTTCCATCATTGTAAAATATTCCACCTGGCTTAAGGAATTTTAAGGTATCTTTCTTATAAAAATCTTTACTGAATTCATCTTCATTGAAATTACTCATTGGTCCACCACTTTCTCCAATGGATCTTGTGTATTCACCTTCCGTGTTAAAGAAATCTATTCTTCCACCTTCATTAAGCACTGCTATCTCCTTAGAGGGAATTAATGCAACGGAAACTGGATTTTTTAAAATTCCTTCACCAAAAGCCCTTAAAAACTCTCCCTTCTTTGTAAATACCTCCACCCTGTCCCCTGCAGTATCACATATAAAAACCATATTCATCTCATCGCTCACTGCAATCCCTCTTGGACCAATACCTGTTATTCCAAATTTTTCGCTTTCAAAATCTCCCTTCTTTGTAAACTTCCCTTCCCCTGAACCAATACCCCCAAACTGGTAAAGGAACTTTCCATCTTTATCAAAGACCTGAACCCTGCATGTTGAATCTGTTACATAATATAAATTATCGGAGTCTGTTGCAATGGAAAGAGGATAAATAAACCTACCTTTGCCACCACCATATCTCCCAAATGTTTTAAGAAACTTTCCCTCTCTATCATAAACCTCAACCACATGACTTCCAGTATCTAAAACCACTATCTCATCATCTTTGTTCACACAAACTCCAAGAGGATACTGAAGTTTTCCCGGTGCCCGTCCATACTCAGAGATTTTTCTTACAAAATTCCCATCCTTATCAAATAGGGATATGGATGAAGTTCCTGAATTTGCAACAACAATACTCCCATCTGATAATAAAGCTATGCTTTGAGGAAAATAGGTTGGTGAGTTTGATTCCTCTCCTATGGTTTTAATTACCTTTCCATCATAACTTATAAGATTTACCACATCACCCTCAAAAGATGCAAGAAGCATTGCCCCTTTAAATGGACAAACTCCAGAGGGGGAGTCCCATCTATCACCAATATTTTTTAAATGTTTCCCTTGAGGAGAAAAGACTTCAACCTTCCCACTCTCTCTTCCAGTAATCCATATATTCCCGTCTTTATCAAAGGTAAAGTGGGTTGGATAGTAATCCAACTTAAAATCATAGAGATACTCACCAGAGGTTGAAAGAACCTGAACTCTTAAGTTTCCAGAATCAAGTATAAAGACCTTCTCATCTTTTATAATAATGTCATTTGGATTTTTAAACTGTTTTTTACCCTCTCCCTCTTTTCCAATCTTCTTCTTGAAATCCCCATATAGAGAAAAAACCTTTATCGTCCCATCGGTTTTATCTAAAACCCAGAGTTTTTGATTTTCATCTATGGCACATGCGGTGGGTTTCATACCTTCAAAGGATATAAACCAGCCAGCAAACTCCCCGTTCTCCTTGAATATCTTAATCTTTCCTGATTCAGTATCACATACATAGATTAAACCTTCAGAGTCAATACATATTGAATTTGGAGAAACAAAGGAAGATATGGAATCCCCAAATCCGCCAAAACCCCTTATAAAATTAAAGTTTTCATCAAGTTCAACGACTCTAAAGTGGAGTGAATCAAGGATAAATACTTTATCATTGAAGACTTTTACATCTGTGGGTCTGTAAAAGTTAAGTCCACCTGGTCCATACCCTATCACCTTCACATTTTCCTCTCCTGAAAGATGGAGGGTAGGAATAACAGAAATAATCAAAACAATGATGGTTAATATCACAAATTTTCTCATGGCTTAATTGTATCAAATGGAGAAAAGAAATCCTCAATCCTCTTTGCAATTACTACATAAGAGGATATATTCTTTCCAACAAAAACCTTTTCATAAAAAGGAGGTTTAAAACCAACCTTTTCAAGTAATCCCACAGTAGCCATAACATCTGCCTTCTTTAAGAGTTTGACAATGAATTCATCAAGAAGTTTCATCTCCTTGTCAAAAAGCAAGTAGAGTTTTCCTCCCTCTTTTAAAAGTTTATATGAAAGGGAAAGCCTTGTGATATTCTTCTCTTTCCTTATGTCTGGAGAAACCCAGACAATCTTTGTAAAAACATTTGAGGGAAGTTTCTCAAGGCTATTTTCTTTTATTGGAATTACTTTCTTTAAGAAACCAAATTCAAATAGTTTCTTTTTTAATTCTTTTATCTTCCTCCTTCTTGTTACCAATACCTTCCCTTCTTCAATCTTTTCACCAAGTCTAAAGAGAGATGTCTCATCAGAAAAGTTTATACAAAGAATCCAATCTCTTTTATCTATTGTTTCGTTTGAAAGAAACAGATTTTCAAGATTCTCATGTTTTTCATAGCTATTCATTCTCTAAGGCATGTCCTTGGGACCTTCCATCCTTACCCTTCCTGTAACC
>JAGGSY010000019.1 GCA_021158845.1 Caldisericia bacterium | reverse complement strand
TCCTTGAGAGGTTCAAGTTCCTCAGTTGTATTAAAATTAAACATATCAGGATTGCATGTATTTTTTAACCTTTCAGGTTTAAGTTCAAAATTTTTCATATCTCCTCCTCTCTAAAATAAATACAGACGCCAAGAGCTCCCGGTCCTGCGTGCACACCGAGAGCACTACCTATAATTTTTGTAAATTCAAACTCTGGTTTCACCTTTGAAAGTATTTCTTTTCTTATCCTTGATATATCTTCAAAAGAATCAGCATGAAGAAAGGCTATTTCAAATTTTTTAGACTCCTCTTTAATCTTGTTTAGCACAAGGTTTGTTATAAATTTCAAAGATTTTTTCCTTCCTCTAACTACTCTTAAGAGTCTTGGTAGTCCATCTCTCATTATAAGAATCGGTTTTATGTTGAGTACGGTAGTGACAAAACTCTTAATATCGTTAACCCTGCCACCTGCATGTGTAAACTTGATTGTGTCAAGGGTGATAAATAAATGAATGTTTGATGTTATTCTATCCACCAAGCTCAGTATTTTTTCTCTTGGAAGGCCCTCTTTAATAAGAGAAACTATCCTTTTTACAACAAAACCAATACCACCAGATATTTGTGTTGAATCAACAATGGAAATTTTATCTTTATTTACCTCTTCCATTGCAATTCTTGCCACATTAACAGTTCCAGAACCTTTTCCCGTGATGAGAACTGTTATAATTTCATCCCCAACTGAGAGGATCTTTTTGTAAATTTTTGTGAAATCTGAAATGGTAGGTTGAGATGTAAATAATTTATATCCCTTCCTCATTAGATTAAAAGATTCCTTTGGAGTTATATCTATTCTGTCCCTCAAGAATTTATCCCCTATTCTGAGATAGAGGGGAACAACCTCAATTCGATTTTCTCTTATAAATTCATCTGGCAGATCACACGATGAATCAACAACAATTCTTATCATTTCTTACTCCAGTGAAATTATATATGGATAGAGAGGTTGTCCTCCTTCATAAACTTCAACATCGCTCTCTGGAAATTTTTCCTGTACAATTTCCTTGAATTTTTCTGCTCTATCTTTATCTATCTCTTCACCATAGTATATGGTTATGAACACACCCGATTTAATATTAAGATTTAATAACAATGAAAGGGCAGCTTCTTCAGGGTCTTTACCGGTTCTTACATCCTTATTTTCAAAAATTGCAATATATTCTCCTGCTCTTATCTTTTTACCATTAAATACTGAAGATCTCACAGCTTTTGTTACTTCAATGGTCTTTACTTCTTTAGCAACTTCAATCATCTCTTGAAGATTGTCCTCAAAGGAGGCGTTTGGGTTGAGGTTAGAAACCGCAGATATACATTGAGGTATTGATTTGGTGGGTATGACCACCACTTCTTTACTGGTAAGTTCCTTTGCCTGAAGGGCAGAAAATATTACATTGGAATTATTTGGAAAAACTACGATCTTTTTTGCATTTACCTTCTCTATTGCTTCCACGAGGTCCTTTGTTGAAGGATTAAAGGTCTGTCCACCTTCTATTATTACATCAACCCCTAACTCTTTAAGCAATTTTTCGAATCCTTTCCCCCTTGAAACAGCAACTATACTAATTTCTTTACCCTTCTTTCTCTGAATCTCATCAACTTCATACTGCATATTCTCTACATTTATTTTTACAATCTCTCCCCTCTTCATGAAGAATTCAATAACATCTGTTGGTCTCTTTGTGTGGAAGTGAATTTTTATTAAGTCTCCCTCTCTTCCAACAATAAGTGAGTCACCTTCTATATTAAAATCTCTCTTTATCGCTTCCTCTGTTAGATTATCTGATCTAACCAAAAGAACTGTGTCAAAGGGATACTTTAGTATTTTTTCTCCCGTAATCCCCTTTTTGGTTTCTATCTTTTCCATTTCAATCTCCTCTCTTCCAAAAGCTCCATAACCACCTTCAACAAATTTAAGAAAACCAAAACCACCTGCATCTACCACATTGGCTTCCTTTAATACATCAAGCATATCAGGGGTTTTTTTAAGTGTATCTCTGGCTATTTTTATAGCATGAAGATATGCAGAGTGCAGACTTTCTCCGTCCTTTACCCTTTCGTATAGAGAGACAGAGAAGCTTTTGGAGACTGTAAGTATCGTTCCTTCAACTGGTCTTATCACCGCCTTGTATGCTCTGTTAACCCCTTCTACAAAACTTAATGCAAACTCCCTTCCAGTTATTTTATCTTTATTTTTTAAGAATTCTCCCATCCCCCTAAATATTTGAGAAAGAATTACCCCAGAATTCCCTCTGGCTCCCATGAGACTTCCTTTTACAATAGCACTTATAAGATCATCAGTGGTATTTATATCTCTCTTATTTATCTCCTCCCATGCTGAAAGGAGAGTCATATACATATTGGTACCTGTATCCCCGTCAGGTACAGGGAAAACATTAAGCGCATTTATCTCTTCTTTATACTTTTCAACTTCTTTAAAACCAAGATAGAAAAACTTTACAAGAAAGTCTTTATCAAGAATCTCCAAATCTTATCCCTCCTTTATACCCTCAACAACAACCACTACTTCAGGAGTTAGTTTTGTCATTTTTTCAAAGGCATATACGGTTTGTGTAATTAAATTGTTCACAACCTCTTTTACATTTATGTTCCTTAAGAGAATTACATGAAAAACTATTTTTATGTTTCTATCGTCAATGAATACCTCAACACCTCTTTTTCCTTCATCCCATCCCAGTATCTTCTGGATACTCTCTTTAAGGTTAACTGGAGAAAGCCCCACAACACCATAACATCGCATGGCGGAGAGAACCGCTATTTGTTTAATTGCCCTCTTGGTTATAAAAGTTTTTCCTTTCATCTCTCTCATTATACCATGAGAAAATTATATAGGTTTGTGTGATTCCTATCTGTGAGTTTTTACCCCAACTTTATCGCAGTATTTACTTATGGGACATATGGAACATCTTGGAGATATTGGAGTGCAAATGTTTTGTCCAAACGATACAAACAAATCATTTAACTCTATCCAGTATTTCTTCGGAATTATTTCTCTTAACTTAACCTCTGTTTCCTCTGGTGTCTTCGTTTTAACAAGTCCTAATCTATTTGATACTCTATGCACATGGGTATCCACAGCAATACCATATTTGTTAAAGCCCTGTGTAATAACTATATTTGCTGTTTTTCTTCCAACACCTGGAAGAGTCAGAAGTTCCTCTAAGTTATCTGGAACCTTTCCACCGTATCTCTCTATTATGATTTTTGAAATTTCTTTAATCCTCTTTGCCTTAACTCTATAAAATCCCACAGGGTAGATAAGTTCCTCAATTTTTTTGGTTGGAAGGTTCAAAAACTCCTGTGGGGTTTTTGCTACTGAAAAGAGCCTTTCACTTGCCTTTAGTGTAACTTCATCCTTTGTTCTAAGCGAGAGGAGACATGAGATAAGGACCCTGAACGGGTCCTTTGTCTTATGAATCTCAGATATAGCAGTTCTTTTAAATTTTTTCTTTTCTCTTTTAAGAGTTTCTATAATTCTTTGTACCGTGTCTATCACTCTCTTCTGTATGGCTTAAGGAGAGCTCCTGGATAAGAGGCATTTCTTGCAACAAGGATTAGGACAATTATCGTTAGTAGATACGGCATTATTAGAAATAGCTGATAAGGAATATCGAACCCTATTGCCTGAAGTCTTAACTGGAGTGCATCCACTCCACCGAAGAGGAGTGCTCCCCATAAAACTTTTGTTGGATTCCAGTTTGCAAATATGACTAAAGCTATGGAAACCCAGCCTCTTCCACCCACCATACCATAGAGGAACATGTTAAAATGTGCAAGGGTAAAGAAGCTCCCAGCAAAACCCATTAAACCACCGGCTATCATCAAAGCGATGTATCTTATTTTAAAGACATTTATTCCTACAGCATCTGCTGCCTCCGGATTTTCACCAACTGCTCTTAAGGAGAGACCAAACCTTGTCTTAAAAAGTATAAAGGATGCAATTGGGACAAGGATTATTGCTATATAGGTAAAAATGCATTGATCAAAGAGTATAGGACCAATAATAGGTATGCTGGAGAGTCCAGGGATGGGAAGGGTTTTAAAAGTCTGGATTGTTGGTGGAACCTTTGGGGAACCAATGATCTGTCTGTAGGTGAAGAGGGATAAACCTGTAGCAAGAAGTGTTATCCCCAATCCGCTTACATGTTGAGAAAGACCAAGGGATACAGATAGTACTCCCATGAGAAGACCAAAAAGTATACCCGCGATAATTGCTGCAACAATTCCGAGCCACAAATTCCCAGTGAAATATGTGGTGAGAAATGCTGCTAGGGCGCCAAAAAGCATAGTCCCCTCTATTCCAAGATTTAATATCCCTGCCCTCTCACAGAAGGTTTCACCAAGAGTGGCAAGGATAAGAGGAGTTGCCATTCTCAGAGTTGCCGAAAGCAATCCTACAAAAAAGTTAACAGTAAGTATCTCCTTCATTCCACCCTCCTTATTCTGTACTCATATAAAAGAAGCATGGCAAGCATGACAAGAAGTGTTATTCCCTGTATAACATCAGCAATAAATGATGTAACTCCTGTAGCTCTACTCATATATTCAGCACCAGTTTGGATAATTCCAAAGAAGAAGGCAGCAAGCATGACACCTATGGGGTGGAGTCCTCCCAGCATAGCAATGACTATGCCACTGTATCCATATCCTGGAGATATATTCTCTGTTAAATGAAAGTGAAGCCCTGCTACCTCTCCTACACCAGCAAGCCCTGCAATTCCCCCACTTATAGCTGCTGTAAGGATTAATGTCCTTGTTGTATTTATACCAAGAAAGTATGCAGCTCTTGCGTTTGCCCCTGTGGCCCTTATATTAAATCCAAGTTTTGTATGTTTTATGATTACATATACTACAATAATAACAATAATGGCGACGATCAATCCAAAGTGCACCCTTGATCTCGCAAATAGCTTAGGATATTCTGCATTCTTGGCAATCATTATAGACTGAGGCCAGCTTGTTACTGGATCTCTCCATGGACCTTCAAGTATTGCTGAGACAATGTAGATCATTATGTAATTCATAAGGAGTGTCGTTACTACATCGTCTACCTTAAATTTTGCTTTAAGAATGCCAGGAATTAATGCCCACAGAGAACCAGCGATGAATCCTACAACAATCATGAGAAGTATATATATAGGGGATGGAAGAGAAAAGTGGCTTATTCCAAGCCATGTAGCAGCAAGAGCTCCAGCATATAACTGCCCTTCTGCGCCAATGTTCCAGAACTTTGCTGTGAATGCGAAAGATACAGCAATTCCTGTGAGCATAAGAGGGGTTGCTTTAACAAGTGTTTCCATAAAACCAAGTCTTGTTCCAAGAGCTCCATAGAATATTGCATAAAATGCAGTTATTGGATTTCTTCCAGCGAGTAGGATTATAATTGCAGAGAAGAGAAAAGATATACCTATTGCTATAAAGGGAATTGAAATTCTAAGCCATGTTGGGGGTGATGGTCTCTTCTCCAGCCTAAATTTAGGAAATTTCACTTAAAGCCTCCTTTCTTGTTCCAGTCATCATAAGACCAATCTCTTCCTTAGGAAGCTCCCCTCTATTCACAAACCCCATAATCTCGCCTTCATATAGAACCATAATTCTATCTGAAAGATTCATGATTTCATCAAGGTCTTCTGAAATTAACAGAATGGCACACCCCTTAGCTCTTTCTTGAAGCAGTCTTTCATGAATATACTCAGCTGCTCCCACATCAAGACCTCTTGTTGGTTGTGAAGCTATAAGGAATTTTGGCTCTCTTGATATAACCCTCGCAAGAATTACCTTCTGAAGATTGCCACCTGAGAGTGTTCTTGTTATTACATTCACATTTGGTGTTCTTATGTCAAACTCCTTCACGAGTTTTTCAGCGTAAGATTTTATCTCTTTGTAATTGAGAAAAGGTCCCTTTGAAAAAGGAGGTTTGTCAAAATACTCAACTACAAGATTTTCGTATAGAGGAATATCAAGAATTAAACCTGCATCCATTCTATCTTCAGGAATTCTACCCACTCCCATCTCTATAATTTCCTTTGGACTTTTTCCGGTTATCTCCTTATTCAAAAGCATAACTTTTCCATTTACAGGCTTTCTTACTCCAGAAATTACATCTTCAAGCTCCTTCTGACCATTTCCAGCAACACCTGCAACTCCAAGAATTTCACCAGATCTTACCATAAAAGATATGTTCTTTAAGGCAAGGTAGCCTCTATCACTCATTACAGAAAGATTCTCAACCTTAAAAACCTCTTCTCCAAGCTTTGGTGGTTCTTTGGAGGTGATCTCTATAACTTCCTTTCCCACCATCATTTTGGCGAGTTCTCTTATTGAGGTTTTGTCAGGCGTAGTTTCACCTACAACCTTTCCACTCCTTAAAACAACAATCCTGTCACTTATCTCAAGGACTTCATATAATTTGTGGGAGATGAATATAATTGTTTTTCCCTCTTACATGAGTATTCTTAATGTTTTAAATAATTCATCTACTTCCTGGGGTGTTAGAACTGCTGTTGGTTCATCAAGAATTATTATTTCTGCATTTCTAAAGAGGACCTTAAGAATTTCAACCCTCTGTTTTTCACCTACAGAGATTTGCCATATCTTTGCATCAGGATCCACATGTAATCCATATCTATCCATGTATTCCTTTATCTTATTCTTTGCCTCATCAAGGTCAATGGTTACCTTATCACCAGGCAGTCCAAGTATAATGTTTTCAGTTACTGAAAATGGATTTACAAGGGTAAAATGCTGGTGCACCATCCCTATTCCATTATCTATGGCATCCTTTGGTGAGTTGATTTCTACTTTCTTTCCTTTTATATATATCTCTCCCTCATCTTTAGAGTACATTCCATAGAGTATCTTCATTAATGTAGTTTTTCCTGCTCCATTTTCTCCAAGAAGAGAAACTATCTCACCTCTGTAAGCTTCAAAATTTATATGATCATTTGCTAAGACCCCTGGAAATCTCTTTGTAATACCTTGCATGGAAAGAACTTTTTCCATAGGCTTCTCCTTGTTTCTATCAGGTATAAAAATAGGGGGGAGAATTCTCCCCCCTATTTAATCTAAATTTCTCCTAATCAGACTTTGGAGTGTTTTCGTCAACTGGGACTCTGAAGAGTCCGTTCATTATATCCTGTGTCTTCTTCTCTACCAATGTCTTTACATCCTCTGGAAGTTTATCCTTCCACTCTTCACAGATAACAAGCTTTGCTCCACCTTTACCCATCATGCTCCAGTCCTTAAGATCCATTGCTTTGAATGAGCCATTCTTCACTGATTCAATTACATATTTAACTGTTGGCCACATATCCCATACAGGACTACCGATAACAAGACCTGGTGCAAGATCGCACTGGTCAAGTATATTTCCAAAGACTGGAATATTTCTCTCTTTGCATGCATCAATTACACCGTATCTTTCACCAAACATAACATCTGCACCCGCTTCAATCTGTGCGATGGTAGCTTCCTTTGCCTTTGGTGGATCAAACCAACTACCTATAAAGGTAACTTTGACTTTTACATCTGGGTTTGCTTCCTTTGCACCGATAATGAAGGCATTAACAATTCTGTTGACTTCTGGGACAGGATAACCTGCAACTACTCCGATTACATTGGATTTTGTGATTTTACCTGCAATGAGACCTGCAAGATATGCTGGTTCATGAATCCAATCATCAAACACTGCAAAGTTTGGATCCATTGGACCACCACCAGAACCAAATACAAAGGCAATATTTGGGTAATCCTTTGCAACCCTCCTCGCAGCTTCTTCGTTGCCAAAGGCATCTCCCATGATGATATCTGGTCCTTTGTCTGCGTATTCTCTGAGCACTCTCTCGAAGTCAGAGTAACCCACGCTTTCTGTCCACTCATATTCTATCCCCAGCTCCTCCTTTGCCTTTAGCAGAGCATGGTGGATAGCACCATCCCATGGTTCCTCAATAGGCGTTGCAAAGATACCCACCACTTTGAGCTTCTTCTCCTCGGGTGGTTGCTCTTGCGGTTTCTCTGCTGGAGCACATGCTGTAAATATAAGTACCCCCGCAATGATTAAAACTCCAAGAAGCAATAGTCCTTTTTTCATTTTCTACACCTCCTCAAGGGTTTTTCTATTTTAACTTTAGACTATGTAATAAAATTTGTCAAGGTTTATCTTTTTAGCATGTGAAATGCTGTATAATTAATTCAAAAGCATTTTAAGGAGTGAAAGATGAAGAAAATAAGGGTTGCAGTTTTTGGAACCGGATCAATGGGAAAGGGTATGATCTCATTGATTCTGGGGAAGGAGGAACTTGAACTTGTTGGTGTAGTGGCAAGGAGAAAGGAGAGGGAAGGGAAGGATGTAGGAGAGATTATTGGAAGGGGTAAAATTGGAATAGAGATTAAGAATGATACAAAGGAGGTTATAGATAGAGGAGTAGATGTTTTTCTTCATGCCACCTGTTCAAGGGTAAAAGATGCGTATCCTGAGATAAAAAAGATAGTTGAAGAAGGGGTGAATGTGATAACAATAGCAGAGGAGATGGCTTATCCGTGGATAGTTGAACCAGAGCTTTCAAAAGAGTTAAACAGGATTGCATTAGAGAACAATGTTACAATTTTAGGTACAGGCATAAATCCTGGTTTTGTCCTTGATACCCTTATAATAACCCTTACAGGTGTAATGAGTAGAATTGATAGAATTTATGCAAAAAGGGTGAATGATCTATCTCCATATGGACCAAGTGTCATGAGGACTCAAGGAGTTGGAACAACACCAGAGGAGTTTGAAAAAGGGCTTAAATCTGGCGAAATTGTGGGTCATTTTGGTTTTCCTCAATCAATCCATATGATAGGTGAAGCAATAGGATGGAAGATAGAAAGGATAATAGAGGAGAGGAAGCCAATAATTTCTAAAGTAGAGAGAAGAACTAAGTATGTAGTTGTGAAACCTGGCATGGTGGCTGGGTGTCATCATAGGGGAGTTGGGATTGTAGATGGGGAAGAGAAGATAATACTTGATCACCCTCAGCAGATTCTTCCACACCTTGAGGGGATTGAAACGGGGGATTACATAAAAATAGATGGAGAACCACCAATAAATTTCGTGAATAAACCAGAGATAAAGGGTGGAGTTGGAACTATTTCCATAGCAGTTAACATGATACCAATTGTTTTAGATGAAAAACCGGGACTTATAACTATGAAGGACACAAAGGTTCCGAGATTCATAAAATGGGTAGAATTGTTGAAGAGATATTAGATTTTGTATATAAGGAAATTCCTCTTGAAAATATAAATGTGGTTGATGCTCGTATCGGTGCTGTGTATTCTGGAGTAACATTGTCAAATGGGTATGCAGGTATTGCATGGATAGTGAGAGAGAAACTCCACATTCATCCAGTGGATAGGGCAGGTTTTCTAACCAAGATTAATATTAAGAAGGAATTAAAGAGATTCATCTTTTCTGAAAATCCCTTTGAGAGAAGTTTCGGCTTCTCAATACTTAATGCACTTGTAATTTCTACCCTAAAGGGAGATGTAAGAACAGGAGATGCTTTAGATGCAATCTCAATAAGAGATGGGGATACAATAACTTTAATTGGAGCAATAGGTCCTTTTATAAAGGAGCTTTCAACAAGACCTGTTAATATAAACCTTTTTGAAAAGGGAGAGGTTAAGGAAGAGTTCAGGAAATTCTTAAGGTTGGAGGAGGATTTGAAGAAGGTTCTTTTAGAGACAGACATACTTATATTAACAGGTGTTACCTTAGAGAATTTCTCCATTGATGATATAGTCTCACTTCCTACAAGGGCAAGGGAGAGGATTATTTCAGGTCCTTCGACACCAATGATTGGAGAGGTTTTCAAAAAGAGAGGATTTACACTTGTTGCTGGAGTAAGGATTGTGGATCCCAAGATGATGATTAAAGTTGTAGGTGAGGGCGGGGGAACCAAAGCAATTATTAAAAATTCTGCTGAAAAGGTATTCTTGAGATTATAGTAGAGAGATTAAGCCACTCTTTATTAAAACTATTTTGGTGGTGAAATAACCTGTGTTATAATTGTTCAAGAGAATTAAAAGGAGGAAAGGTGCCGTCTGAACTTATTAAAGCAATAGAGGAACTGGAAAAAACAAAGGGAATACCAAAGGAAAAGGTCCTTAAGGTTCTTGAGGACGCTATAAGTATTGCTTACAGGAAGAAATTTCCTGGTAGTGGTAATATACATGTTTATATAAATCCTGAAACAGGAGAGATAAAGATTTTCACAAAGATGCATGTTGTTGAAAAGGCCGAGAAGAAGGGAGAGATATCTTTAAAGGATGCGCAGAAGATCAAGAAGGACGCTAAGGTGGATGAGATAATAGATATGGAGATTCTTCCGGAGAAGTTGGGATTTGTGGCTATGCAGGTAGCAAAGCAGGTTTTAATTCAAAAGATTGTTCATCTTGAGAGAGAAGTTTTGTACGAACAGTATAAAGATAAGAAAGGCACTGTAGTTTCAGGTAAAGTATCCAGAATAATAGGAAGAACAATATTTGTAAAGATAGATGATGTGGAGGGAAGGATACCTCCAAATTTTGCAATTCCTAAGGAGAAGTATACAAAGGGCAAGGAATTAAAGGTTTATGTAGAAGATGTTATAAAAACCCCAAAAGGACCGGATATAATTCTATCCCGTACATCTAAGGAACTACTGAAACTTCTCCTTGAGAAAGAGATACCAGAGATAATGGATGGGATAGTGGAAATCAAAGGGATTGTGAGGGAACCTGGTGAAAGGGCGAAGGTTGCAGTTCATTCCTATAGGCCAGATGTTGATCCAGTTGGTGCATGTATAGGAACCAAGGGTGTTAGAATAACAAACATATCAAAGGGGCTTTCAGGTGAGAAGATAGATATAGTAAGATGGTCTGATGTTCCAGAAGAGTATATAAAGTATGCTCTTTCCCCTGCAAAGGTGGAGAAAGTCCAGATAAAAGATAAGAGAGCAATTGTTTATGTTTCCTCAGATCAGGTTCCCCTTGCCATTGGTAAAGAGGGTATAAATGTGAAGCTTGCCTCCAAACTTACAGGTTATATATTGGAACTTAGATGCCTCGAAGAATCTTAAGAAGATGTGTTGTTTGTAGAAGAGTTGATGATAGACAAGAGTTTCTTAGAATAGTTAGAAAAAAAGATGGTGAGATAGTGTTTGATCCAGATTTCAGAGAGTTTGGGAGAAGTGCCTATATGTGTAAAAGGAGAGAGTGTATAGAGAAGGCTTTTAGGAAAAGAAAACTGGAGAAATCCTTGAGGGTAGATTCTATTGATAGAGAGGTTAAAGATAGGCTGAAAAAACAAATGTTAATTTATATAAAAGAGGTGAAGAATGAAAAAACTAAGAGTATTTAGTGTAGCCAAAGAGATAGGTATATCAACCACAGAGCTTATAAAATATCTTGACGAGCTTGGAGTAAAAGTAAAAGGAAATCTTTCAACTATAGATGAGGAGACTGCAAATGTTGTAAAGGAATTGGTTCTTAAGGATAAGGAGGAGAGGGAAAGAAGAGAGAAAGAGAGAAAAGGGAAGATAAAGTTAAGGGAACTTATTGCTCATTTGAATATTCCTTTAAAAAGGCTTATCTCATATGTTTTAAAATGGGGGCTTGTTAGAACAGACGAAAATGATGAAATACCATTTCCTATTGCTGCAAGAATAGCAAATTCCTTTGGTAAGCCACTTACCGAAATACTCCCACCCCTTCCTGAGGAGTTTAAACCAAGACCACCTGTAGTTACAGTTATGGGACACATTGATCATGGTAAAACCACCCTTCTTGATGCCATAAGGAAAACAAACATTGCAGTGAGAGAAAAAGGAGGAATTACCCAGAAGATAGGAGCTTCTGAGGTTGTTCATAATGGGAAGAAAATTATTTTTATTGATACACCGGGGCATGAAGCATTCACTGAGATGAGAATAAGGGGAGCCATTGTTACAGATATAGTTGTTCTTGTAGTGGCGGCAGATGAAGGAGTAAAGGAGCAGACTGTGGAGGCGATAAATCATGCGAAGGAAGCGAGGGTGCCAATAATTGTTGCAGTAAACAAAATTGATAAAGAAGGGGCTGACCCTGAAAGGGTTAAGAAGCAACTCTCCAATTATGATTTATTACCTGAGGAGTGGGGAGGAGAGACTCTATATGTAAATACATCTGCCAAAAATGGAATTGGACTGGAAGACCTTTTAGAACACATACTCCTTGTAGCAGAGTTGGAGGAACTTTCTAAATCTAACGAAAAAAGAGCAGGCGGAACAATAATTGAGGCAAGACTTGATCCAAGAATTGGGCCAACAGCAAGCTTTATTCTTCAAGCAGGTGAGCTTAAAGTAGGAGATTGGGTCATGGCAGGCGATACATATGGAAAAGTAAGAATGATAACAACTCCCTCTGTGAGACAGGCAAAATTGGTGGAGTCTGTGAGTGCTGTTGAAATAATGGGGCTTAAGAATACTCCAGTACCAGGTGATCTCATAATTCAATATGATTCAGAAAAGGTTATAAAAGAGAAGATAGAGAAGATTGAAGAAGAGAAAAAGAGAGTTAAAAGGGAGCGAAAGAGACCGATATCCATTGAGGAGCTTTTTGAAAAACTTGAGGAGGAGAAGAAACTTAAGATTATATTGAAGGCGGATACCTTTGGGTCTCTTGAGGCAGTAAAATCTGTCATTGAGTCTATAGATTCGAAGGATATAAAGATAGAGATAATACATACCGGTGTTGGAAGAATCAATGAATCTGATGTCCTTCTTGCTGTTGCCTCAGGTGCTATAATACTTGGATTTAGCACTAAAGAAGGACCTGTGGTAAAAAAGATGCCAGAGAGGGGAAGGGTAAAGATATTCCTCTTTGACCTCATATATGATTTACAGGAATGGCTCATAAAGTTTATAAAGGGAATGATAAAGCCAGAGCTTGTGGAAGTAACTGTAGGTAAGGCAGAAGTAAAGAGAATATTCAAGATAAAGGGGCTTGGACTTGTTGCTGGCTGTATAGTGAGAGAGGGGAAAATTGTGAGAGATATGAGTGCCAGAATTATAAGAAATGGAGAGGTTATTGGAGAGGGAAAAATTTCATCTCTTAAAAGATTTAAAGAGGATGTTAAAGAGGTGAGTGAGGGATATGAATGTGGACTTAGAGTGGAAGGGGTTAAGGATATATCAGAAGGTGATATAGTGGAAGTTTATGAGATAAAAGAAAAAGGCTCCTGAGATGTTTTTCACTGTTGTGGAGTTTGAACTTGGTATTCCTGGGTCTAAGACATTAAAAGATAAGAGGAAGGTTGTTTTATCTGTAATTACAAGGTTAAAAAAGAGGTACAATATAGCCATTGCTGAAGAGAGAAAAGAGGAGATGGTTGAAAGGGCAAGATTTTACTTTGTTACTTTAAATTCAAGCAAGAGAGAGTTGGATTCTACACTTTCAAAGATAGAGGACTATCTTTCCAATCTGCCCAATGCTGTGCTTCTCTCATATCAAAGGGAAAGTGTGCCAATAGAGGAGTTTTAATATGAAAGAGATGAAATATAAGAGATTCGAGGCGGTGAAAAACCATCCCAAAGTAAAAACTTTTATAGCTATGGCAGATAGGTATCTTGAAGCTTTGGGATACACTGAACACGGATTCAGACACACATCTCTTGTTTCAGAGATTGCGGAGAATATTCTTGAGAGATTGGGGTACTCAGAGAGGGAAATAGAACTTGCAAAGATTGCGGCATATCTTCATGATATAGGGAACTTTTTGGGAAGAGACACCCATACAGTAAGTGGTGCTTTAATAGCAATGGATATCTTAAAGGACCTTGGATTTCCCCCAGAGGATATAGGGGAAGTTATGGAAGCTATAGCAAACCACGATGAAAAAACAGGATTTGTTGCAACACCTATAACTGCTGCAGTTGTTCTTGCGGATAAATCAGATGCTCATAGATCAAGGGTGAGGGCAAAACCAGAAAATTTTGATATTCATGATAGAGTAAATTATGCCGTTGAAAAATCATTCTTGAGAGTTGATGAGAAGAACAAAGAGATAACACTTGAATTGACGATAGATACTGAAATCTCAAAACCAATGGAATATTTTGAGATATTTCTCTCAAGGATGATGCTTTGCAGACAAGCTGCAAAGGTTTTAGGTTGTGAGTTTCATCTTGAGATAAACAAAAATAAACTTCTTTAGTAATATCCAGTTAATTCCACATATGCAATTCCATCTATCTCTTCTTCTTTTATTTTCCCCTTTACCTTACATATTCCCTCATAGTAATCTGGAGTTATTATGGAGTTAAACTCCTGATTTTTTACCATTGCCTCAATAATAAAATTAATATCTTCCTTCCCGATGCTGAGTTCCCATATCTCTGGATACCGCTTTTTACCAGACAGGAAGTCCTTATCAAGCACTTTGAAATCAAACTTATCAAATTTTTTAATAAAATCTCCCTTTGTAAGGCTTGCATACTGAATCACCAATTTTTTTCTCTTTGCATCCCATAGATTAAACGCCATAAGATATGTTTTATTCTTGAGTCTTATACTAAACCAATCCCATACAGCTTCTACTTTAAAATTTCCCCATTGGTGATCGTGCCAGGTTTCTCCATTTACCTTAAAGAGTTTACCTCCTCTTTTTATATAACCTTCCGTTTCCATGGAGGGGTAGGTATAGTAATAGGAATCCCCGGCATTTCCTAATTTTATCAGTCCATTGTCTCCATGAAGTATCATCTTTGAAGTTGGTTTCATATATAGATCCAAAGAGACTTCTTTTGAAATCACATATATATGATATATATTTCCGTCACTTTCCAGTATCCATGCACCATTTCTTAATAAGAGTTCATTTTCCTTCCACATCAATATTGATTGTCTTACTCTCTCAGAGTAGGAGAATTTTTCCTCCTGTACATCCACAATGGCAAAGTGGCTTACGCATGTATTAACCAATGGTTCGAATATAGAATTTTTAGGTGGAACATTTACTTTAAAAAATGTTACCTCAAAACCGAATCTTTCGTTTAAAAAACCTGTGAAATACCACCACTCAATTGCATATTTATTGTGTGGAAGGAAATCATTCTCTGTTACAGGCTCCACTTCCATTTTTTGAAATAATGGTGTGGAGATGATTCTGTTATAAATTCCATGTGCACTCTTCTTGAAACTCTTAAATATCTTTGTATCTTTAAAACTCAATTCTTGTTCCTCCTCTCCCTCCTTTATAGATTTCTTTTAGCTCTCTACTAAAAAACTCCCTTGCGGTTTTCCCTGTACAGTGAATTGGATAGATTTCCTTTACTCCCAGTTTGACGAAGATCTCTTTTATTCTTTTGAGTCTCTCCAGAGTCTCTGTATAAAGGTGGAAACCTCCAACAATACCAAATATCTCTATACCCATCTTTTGATTAACTTCTACCACCATATTCTCTATTTTTGGATGGGAACATCCAACAACGAAGAAATTTTTTCCATTACTCTCAGCTATCAGGGATTGTTCAGGGATAGGACCTTCAAATTTATACAATGTGAAGTTGGGATGTATTTTAAGAGTATCTTTAACACATATTGGTTTTAAACCATATCTCTCCACCATCTTTGTCATGCTTTTTTCAGGTATATAAACGGAGATTCCCTTTGTTATGTTCCCTATATATGGAAGCCCACCTGTGTGATCATAGTGATTGTGGGATAGGATAAGGGCATCAATTTTTGAGAGATCTATGTTTAATTTCTCTGCATTTTTGTTAAGGATTTCGGGATTATCTCCTGTATCAAATAGGAGTTTAAAATCCTCTCTCTCTATGTATATGGAAAGACCCCAGGAGGGTATAAGTTCGTCACCTTCCTCATTAT
Organism: Caldisericia bacterium; assembly: GCA_021158845.1. Lineage (NCBI taxonomy): Bacteria > Pseudomonadati > Caldisericota > Caldisericia > Caldisericia bacterium. The sequence continues at coordinate 6,106 of JAGGSY010000019.1, read as the reverse complement.
CTACTAAGACTACCATCTTTGTTTTCATTCCTTCTCTCCTCTTTCTTCTTTATTTTATCACAGGCGTATAATCTACATGCAATGGGTCTATTCTTCCATATTGAACACATGTTAAATTTTGTAAGGTAGATGCAGCTTCCATCCTTTCTTCTCTTTAAAACCCATCCAGACCTTATTTTTCCAGTTTCAGGATCAATCCATGTTTTAAATTCCATCTCATAGAAGCCACTTCTTACCTCTTCCTCTGTTAGTGGAACAAAGTTTTCTTTACAGCATGGTGCATCACAGAAGAGGCAAATGTCTGATATTACCGTTTTCTTTAGTTTCTCTCTATTTCTCTCTTTATAATAAACTTTAAATTCTTTCGTTCCTTTCATATAATAATTATAATATGTTTGATTTAAAGAGAGTTTCAGTAAGATTTAAAGAGGAGATTAAAAGTATTGAAAAGGAGAGAAGAATAGTTATCCTTTCCCATGTAGATGCAGATGGAGTGAGCGCAGGTGTTCTTGTCCATAAAGCACTTAGGGAAAATGGTTTTAATGTAGTAGATTTGTTGTATCCGAAGAAAGGGGAAAATGGTTTTTCAGATTCAGTTATAGGGAGAGTCCTTGAGAAGAAACCAGATGTGGTTTTTATTGTGGATCTTGGTTCTTATAAAAAGGAATTTAAGGGCGTGGAGAAGATTATAATTATTGATCATCATAAACCAGAAGGTGTAGTTGAGAATGGAGTTCTGTTTACCTCCTTTCCTCCTCCACCATACATTTCTGCAGCTTATCTTTCGTTTCTCTTATTTGATAATATTGGTTTTTCTCCTAAGGATTTTTTAGGAGCTATAGGGGAGGCGGGGGATTTTGGAACGTCGGTTAAGGATGTTCCCATGTATGAGAATATTTTAAAAAAATACAAGAAGAAGTGGATTTCCCATGTTGCATCTCTTGTTAATGCTGCAAGGAGAATCCCTGAGTTTGATATTAAAACATCCACAAGGTATCTTATGAATGCCAATGAATTTTCTGATTTATTGAGTGAATCGGAGGCGAAATCCACCCTTGAAACATATAGAAAGAGAGTGAAAAGGGAAGTGGATAGATGGAAGAGAGTTAGACCAAAATTTTCTGGAAGTCTTGTTCTTTTGGAGATAAATTCACCATATCTTATTCACCCAATAATTGCACAGATATGGAGGAATGTTCTTAAAAATTACATAGTTGTGTGTGCAAATTATGGATACATTGATGGAAGAGTTGCCTTTTCCATGAGAACAAATCTTTCCATTTCACTTCTCTCCTTCTTAAGAAAATATACAGAGCCAAGTCTTGATGAAGACCTTGGTTTTGGTCATGAGAGGGCAACTGGTGGTATAGTTACTGTTGAGAAGTGGAAGAATATAGTTTCTCTATGGGGTTTTAAGGATTCTTAAGTGGTGATAATATAGATACAAGGAGGTTTTTATGGATAAGAAGATTAAATTTTCTACAAAGTGCATTCATTCAGGTGAGTATATTGATAAGGAAACAGGTGCTGTAAATACACCAATATTTCAGAGTTCAACATTTGTCTTAAGTGATGAAGATTACAAGAAAATTCTTGAGGGAAAGGCAAGAGAGGCATGGATATATTCAAGGTATGGTAATCCCACAAGAAGAGCTGCAGAAAGAAAAATAGCCGAGATATGCAAAGGAGAGGATGCTCTTCTCTTCTCCTCAGGAATGGCAGCCATATCAACAACACTTCTTACATTTCTTTCAGAGGGAGATGAAATAATAACCACACTGGATCTTTATGGAGGGACCCTGTCTTTTATAAAGAATGAACTTCCTAAATTTGGAATAGTTGTAAAGTATGTGGATCAAACAAAACCTGAAGAGATAAAGAAGGCAGCCACTGAGAGAACAAAATTGTTATACTTTGAAACACTCTCAAATCCTCTTTTAAAGATTCTTGATGTGGATGAGGTTGTAAAAATAGGTAAAGAACTTGGAGTACCAGTTATAGTGGATAACACCTTTTTAACTCCCTATAACCTGACGCCACTTGATAGGGGTGTTGATATAGAGATACATTCTGTGACCAAGTATCTGAATGGCCATAGTGATGTTGTGGGTGGAGTTGTAGTTGGAAGCAAGAATTATATAGATATGATCTGGGAGAGAATGATAAGATATGGTGGCTCTATGGATCCAGTTTCTGCATTTCTTCTTGAGAGGGGGCTTAAGACACTTTCTTTAAGAATGGAGAGGCACAATATAAACGCATTAAGGATTGCAACATTTCTTTCAACACATGAAAAGGTAAGAAATGTAATATACCCGACCCTCGATAATTATCCATATATTCTCTCCAGTGTAAGATACCTTACAAAGGGAGCTGGTGGAATGGTTAGTTTTGAAATAAAGGGGGATGATGAGGATGGACTTAAGTTTATGAGGAATCTTAAGATTATAAAAGAGGCAACAAGTCTTGGTGGGGTGGAGAGTCTTGTAAGTATGCCTTTTAACACATCTCATGCCTCATTGACCAAGGAGGAGAGGGAAAAGATAGGGATTGGACCAGGTTTTGTAAGGTTGTCAGTGGGCATAGAGGATGTGGATGATCTTATATGGGACATTGATCAGGCATTAAAGAAAATTTAAAAATCTATTTTTATAAAAATTAAGAGGAGGTTTTATGAGCAAGATTAGCTTAAGAAAGGTTTATCTTTATCTGTTTTCTATGATAGGGTTAATCCTTGTGATAATAGGTGCTGTAGGTTTTATAAATTTAGGTCTTCAGCTTACAATTTTTAGAGATGCGCTGCAGTACAAGTATGGATACTTGGACAGACCGCCCGAACCCTATTTTCTTGAGAGAGTTAATACTTTAAAAGAGAGTGAAGAACTTACAGAACAGGATAAAGAGATGTTAAAGCAGTGGGAGGAAGACTATAAAAAGTGGCAGGAGAGTCAGAAAAAAGGATACCTCCCTTATGTAGAGAATGAACTTTCAAGGGATGTAGCTTTACTTATAGTGGGTATACCTTTATATCTATATCACTGGAGTTTAATAAAGAAGGAGGGAGGTTCACCTCCATCTAAAGAGCCTTAGAGATACAGATAGCAACTTAACAAATTTTTAGAAGGGTATAAAATAAATATGATACCTAAAAAGGAGGTAGAGATGTTAAAGGATTTATTTAATTCAGATCCAGAGATATTTGAGGCTATTTATAAAGAGATAAAGAGGCAACACGAAAATCTTGAACTCATAGCATCAGAAAATTTTGTGAGTAGAGCAGTTTTATCAAGTTTAGGCACTCCCCTTACAAACAAGTATGCAGAGGGTTATCCTGGCAAAAGATACTATGGTGGATGTGAGTTTGTGGATATTGCAGAAGAACTTGCGAGGGAGAGGGCAAAGAAACTTTTTAATGCAGAACATGCCAATGTCCAACCCCATTCTGGAACACAGGCAAACATGGCAGTTTACTTTGCAGTTTTAAAACCGGGGGATACAATCCTTTCAATGGAACTCTCACATGGAGGTCATCTATCTCATGGAAGTCCAGTATCTTTTTCAGGTAAGCTTTACAATGTTGTTTACTATGGAGTAAAAAAAGATACAGAGATCATTGATTTTGATATGGTTAGAGACCTTGCCAGAAAGCACAAACCAAAACTTATAGTAACAGGATACTCTGCATACCCAAGAAAAATTGATTTTGAAAAATTCAGAGAGATAGCTGACGAGGTGGGATCGTATCTTATGGCTGATATTGCTCATATTGCAGGATTGGTTGCAACAGGTTTCCATCCATCACCAGTGAATACGGCAGATTTTGTCACTTCTACAACGCATAAGACATTGAGGGGTCCGAGGGGAGCCTTTATTCTTACAAAGGAAAAATATAAGAAAATTATAGATAAAGCTGTTTTTCCTGGAACTCAAGGTGGTCCACTCATGCATGTGATAGCTTCAAAGGCAGTTTGCTTTAAGGAAGCCATGAGTGAAGAGTTTAAAAATTATCAGGAACAGATAGTAAAGAATGCAAAAGCGTTAGCTAATACTTTAAAGGAGGAAGGTGCAAGACTTGTATCTGGAGGCACAGATAATCACTTAATGCTTGTAGACTTAAGACCATTTAAAATAACAGGTAAAAAGGCAGAGAGGATATTGGGGAGTGTAAATATTACAGTGAACAAGAATACAATACCATTTGATCCAGAGAAACCATTTGTTGCAAGTGGAATTAGACTTGGAACACCTGCATTGACTACAAGAGGGATGAAAGAGGAGGAGATGAAGATTGTTGGAAAACTCATTGCCAGGGTATTAAAAAATCCAGAGAATGAGTCTATTTTAAATGGGGTTAAAAAGGAAGTTCTTTCTCTTTGTGAGAGATTTCCTTTATATCCTGAGCTTAGAAGAGAAATGGAGGTGTATATGAAATGAAGGTAAGAGATATTCATAAAACGATAACAATAGAGCCTCCTGTTGTCTTCGAAAATGATTCCATTGAAAAAGTGGTAGAGGTTTTACTTAAAGATCCTCGTTCAAGGAGTGTATATGTTGTGGATAAGGAAGAGAAACTTGTAGGTATAATACCTACATCCATTATTCTCAAAACCACACATATTTTGAAAGGCAAAAGAACTGTAGCGAAAGAAGATACATTTAATGCCTTAAAAATATCTAAAGCCAGGGTAGCTAAAGATATCATGCTTCCGCCAATATATGTTTTTGAGAATGAAGACATTGTCGATGCTCTTGAAGCTATGGTGATGGAGAAAATTGAGGAGTTGCCAGTGGTTGATAAGAGTAAAAAGGTTATAGGGGATTTAAACTGCATGGAAATTATAAAGAATCTATGGAGTAAATAATGGATGTATTTGTATACACCTTTCTTCTCCTTGCATCAGCTCTCTTCTTTGGTCATTTGATGATTAGATTAAAACAACCTCAAATAGTGGGTGAGATAATAGGTGGTATAATTGTTGGTCCTGTTCTTCTCCTCATACTTCCAAGAATATTTGTTCCCGAGGGGCATGCAATACTAAGATTCTTCTCCCACGAAGAGGCAAGTGACTTGATGAAAGCTGTGATAGATTTTAGCGGTGTCTTTCTTATGCTTGGTGCAGGACTTGAAACGGATCTTTCAGATCTTTTGAAGGTTGGAAAGGAAGCCGTGCTTACGGCAATTTTTGGAGTAGTTGTGCCATTCTCCTTAGGGTATTTCGCCTCCATCAAATTACTTAACCTCTCCACCACAGCTTCACTTTACATTGCTGCATCAGTTTCAATTACTGCAGTTGCATTATCTGTTGCTACACTTATTCAGATTGGTAAATTAAACACAAAGGTTGGAATGACAATAATAGGAGCTGCAGTAGTTGATGACATAATCGGTATAGTTATACTTTCCATCCTTACCAGTATAGGAAATACAGGAGAAATTCCTCATATAGGATTTTTAATGAAACTAATCCTTATATCTGTTCTATTTGTTGTTTTATCTATTGCTCTCGGTCCAATATTAGGAAGATTCATTTTCTCCAAAATTGAGAAACTTTCTCTCAATGAAAGACTATCAATAGTATTATTATGGGTTTTTGTCTTTTCCATGCTTGCACATATGGCAGGTCTTCATCTTATAATAGGTGCCTTCTTTGGTGGTCTTACAGTTAGGAGTTTTCTAAGGAAGGGAGAAATTGAGACAATTGAGAGATGGATATGGGGTTTTTTCGCCCCGTTATTCTTCTCATGGACAGGCTTTTCCATAGTACTTTCAAAAGAAGCATTTGGTCTTCCCCTTCTTGTAATAGTTGGGGTTGCTTTTGTGGGTAAAATTTTTGGTGGAGCTCTTGGTGCTTTCATTTCAGGGATACCGTTAAAGAAATCCCTTGTGGTTGGAATAGGTATGAATGCAAGAGCGGCAGTAGAGTTGGTTGTTGCCAATATAGCTCTTAATCAGGGAATAATAAATAGACCTATATACACCTCCATTGTATTTATGGCGATGATAACATCTATTACAACTCCTATACTTTTAAAGACCTTTGCTGAAAAGTACGCATAAAAATGATAAAATTATTAAAAAAAAGGAGGAAAGAGCAATGATCAATGA
>JAGGSY010000018.1 GCA_021158845.1 Caldisericia bacterium | reverse complement strand
ATAATCTTGATTGGGATAATCTTAATAATTACAGGAATAATAATGTACTTTGGAAGAAGGATAGGGCTTGGTTCCCTCCCTGGAGATATAGTAATAAGAAGGAAAAATCTGGTCATCTATATACCCATTGTATCCTCCATAATAATATCAATCATACTTACAATAATACTGAATCTTCTATTTAGAAGATGAAGAATCTTCTCCTCTCATTCTTATTAACCATTTTTCTAATACTTCTCTTTGTAATGGTGTTTGGATTCTCAAAAAATTTCTATTTGAGGGAGTTCTCTCTTTATCATCCCGAAAATACACTAAAAATAAATCCCAAATTTGTTAGATACGCTGGACAAGTTATTCCAGAGTATCTCATGGGAAAGAGAGACAATATTCAAATACCAGGGTTTAAAAATTTCTTCAATGAGCGGGAAATAAAACATATGGACGATGTTAAAAGGATTTTTAAATGGGTGAAGATAATTTCTTTTCTCTCTCTCATTATTTTTTTGATATTTTTGAAAGCTGAGAGTTTGCCCTCAATCCTTATGTATTCTTTAAATTCAACGATTATCATTATACTTATCTTTTTAATAGTTCCATTTGATTCACTTTTTACTAAATTTCATGAAGTGCTTTTTAACAATGAACTCTGGCTTTTAAATCCAGAAACTGATAGACTAATTGTGTTGCTTCCTGAAAGGTTTTTTATAGATGCAACAAGGGGAATAATTCTTTCAACCATGTTTACATTGGGATCTCTACTTGCTATCTTTAAGTTAATAGAGAGGAAGAAGAAATGAAGAAACTGCTTGCAAATTTTCTCTTTTACCTTAAAAACTTTAAAAACTCTTCCAACCACACCATAAGAGCTTACAGAAGAGATATACTTGATTTTATTGATTTTTTAAAGAGAAATGGACTTGATTTTAACACAGTTAGTAGAGACAATTTGAGAAAATTCCTCTTTGAGTTAAAAGAAAAAAATCTCTCAAGAAAAAGTATTGCAAGAAAGATATCTGGAATAAGAAGTTTCTTTAAGTTTCTTACAAAGGAAAGTTATGTAAAAAGGAATCCTTTTCTTATGGTGGAGCTTCCAAAAGTGGAAAAGAAACTCCCTACATTTCTCACAGAGGAAGAGATGGTGAAACTAATCAATGCCCCAGATTCAAAAACTTTGTTGGGATTAAGGGATAAATTAATTATCCTCTTTCTTTACTCTACAGGCGTGAGAGTTTCTGAACTTATCTCAATAAAGGTCTCTCATCTTGATTTAAAAAAGGGGGAAGTAAAAGTCTTTGGTAAAGGGAAAAAAGAAAGGATTGTATTTTTACCTGATCAGCTAATACTTCTCCTCAAAGAATACTTAAAAAGAAGGAGAAAGGCAAATGGTTATCTATTCTTAAATAGAAATGGTAAACCATTGACAGATAGAGGTATAAGACTTGTAATAAAGAAGTATTCTAAAAAGGTTGTTCCAAATAAGAATGTAACCCCCCATACCTTGAGGCACACCTTTGCAACTCACCTTTTAACAGGAGGAGCAGACTTAAGGAGTGTTCAGGAATTGCTTGGGCACTCAAAACTTTCCACCACACAGATATACACTCATCTTACCAGGGAGAATTTAAAGAGGATATATGAAAACTTCCATCCCCACTCAAAGAAAAAATAAACTGATTTTAATAAATTCAAACTCCCTTGATATTTACAAAAACTTTGAAAAGGAAAGGGAAATTCTTAAGATGTGTGATGATGATACATTTGTGCTACGCTTTTGGAGAAACAATCCGTGTGTTGTTATAGGAAAATTCCAGAAAGAGGAGTACGAAGTAAATATTGACTATATTAAAAGCAAAAACATACCGATTATAAGAAGATTTACAGGTGGTGGAACAGTCTATCACGATGAGGGAACTTTGAACATAAGCTTTTGCAAAAACAAAAATCTTTACATATTTTCAAAATATTTTTATGAAGAGGGAAGGGGAATTACAGAGATAATTTTAGAGAGCATAAAGAGTTTTGGTATAAATGCATACATCGGCGTAAGAAACTCAATATTTGTAGAAGAGAAAAAGGTGTTAGGTTCTGCAATGGCTATTAAAGGAAACGCATTCCTTTATCATGCATCTATCCTTGTGAACACCGATATTGAAACATTGAGAAGTGTTATAAAATGGAAAGAGATCTATCCAAAAAATACAAGAAGTGTTGTTAAGAGTGTGAGAAGCGAAGTCATAAATTTGACAGACTTAAAGCCTTTATCAATGGATGAACTGAAGAGAAAAATACTTGAAAATTTTATTCGCTATCTTAAAATTAATTATGTTAAGGAAATAGATTAGGAGGGATTGAGCAATCATGATTAAAAAGAGAGAGATAATGAATTCCTGGAGAGAAATGGAGACAAGAGGTGTAACGAGGCTAAAAATTTCAAGAATCTCTCCAGAGAAATTAAGTGAAAGAAGGGCTAAAAACAGGATATGGCTCTCCTCTATCATCTCTTTAATGGAGAATTTTCTCTCAAAATTAAATAGAAAAAATCTGTATATCTCTTTTGTTGACTCTGATGGTGTTGTTCTTGAGGTACTACCCCGTAATAGTGATGAAAAATTTTTAAGGGAAGGTGTTGTTGTAAAAGAGGATTTCTTTGGAACAACCGCCATAAACCTCTCAATTGATCATGATGCAGCTGTGGAAGTGGTTGGAGAAGAGCACTATCTGGATGAATTAAAAGAATGGGCATGCGCCGCAGCTCCAGTTCACAATCTAAGAGGAAGTATATATGGTGTAATCTCCCTTTCATCAAAGATAAGTGATTACCCAGATTATGCGTTGGCTGTAGTTTCCTCCCTTGCAGAGGCGGTAGAAAAGGAGCTTATGTGGAGAGAAACTACAGAAAATTTAAAGCTTTCAAAGAAGTACCTTGACATTATAAGTGAAGGAATAAAAGATGGGGTTTTGTGTCTTGATGAGAACGCAAAAATTCTCTATATGAATGAAAAAGCTGCTGATATTTTGCGTATAGACTCCGCTAAAGCAATAGGTAAGTTTGTAGGTGATGTGGTCGATTTTACACCTGTGATTCTCTCGGTCTATAAAACTCATAAAGGTTATGTAGATAGAGAGTTTATCATAAATAGCCCATCTATGGGAACCCTTCATTTTATAAAAACAGCAGTTGTAGTAAGGGATGAAAAGGGGAAATTTGTGGGTGTGGTTGACTTCTTTAGAGAAATAAGCAGGGTCAGAAAATTTGTAACATCCTACATAGGTGCAAAGGCAAAATTTAAATTCTCAGACATTGTGGGTAACAGTAAAAAACTAAGAGAAGCTATAAGGATAGCGAAAATCGCATCAAAATCTAACTCCAATGTACTTATCCTTGGAGAAACTGGAACAGGTAAAGAAATGTTTGCGCAGGCAATTCATTATGAAGGAATGAGAAAAAGGGGTCCATTTGTTGTTATAAACTGCGGTGCAATTCCAAGAGATCTTGCAGAGAGTGAATTTTTTGGATATGAACCTGGAAGTTTTACAGGAGCAGATAAAAATGGAAGGCCTGGAAAATTTGAGCTTGCAGATGGAGGGACTGTCTTTCTTGACGAAATAGGGGAAATGCCTGTAGGTTTACAGTCTAAACTCTTAAGAGTGCTTCAGGATAGAAGTGTAACAAGAATTGGAGGAGTTAGAGCAATAGATGTAGATGTAAGGGTGATAGCTGCCTCAAACAGAGATTTATCTTCTGAGGTAGAGAAAGGAAACTTTAGGAAAGATCTATACCATAGACTAAATGTCATCCAGATAAAGATACCTCCACTGAGGGAAAGGAGAGAGGACATACCTCTCCTTGTTAAACATTTTGTAGAAAAACTCTCTAAGAAACTTCAAAAGAGAAAAATTAAAATAGATGATTCGTTTCTAAAACCACTCTTAAAGTATGATTTTCCTGGCAATGTAAGAGAGTTGGAGAATATAATTGAGAGAGCATTGAATATATGTGAAGGAGATGTTCTTGATGAAAGATATCTACCTGAAGAAGTGCTTTCATCAAAAATAGATGTGCAATCAATAGAAGAGGTAAAGAGATCTGCACTCTTAAAGGCATTAAAGGAAACAAACTGGAATATCTCTAAAACAGCAAAGATACTGGGAGTTTCAAGACCAACTGTGTACAGACTCATCTCTAAATGGAATATAGAGATTTAATTGTAAAGGATATTTACACTAAAGAAATCCCGTTTTTAGCGTATTTTCTTATATCATGTCAAATTATTTTACAAATATATGTGAGAGAGAAAAATCACTCCTACCCACATTATACCTTTCAAATGCAGTCATAATCAAATATTTATCCATATTGGCATAAAATTTGCATATCATAGGCAGAAAGAAAAGAGGAGGTTTTCATGGAATATTCAAAGGACTTCCTGTTAAATTTGTACAGAACTATGGTTCGAATAAGGACTTTTGAGTTGAGGGCAGAGAAATTATTTTTAGAGGGTAAACTTCCAGGGTTCATCCATCTATACATTGGAGAAGAAGCTATCGCTACAGGTGTAATGGCAAATTTAAGAAAAGATGACTACATTACAAGTACCCATAGAGGACACGGACATATGATTGCCAAGGGTGGAGACACAAAAAGGATGATGGCTGAACTCTACGGTAAGGTTACAGGTTACTGTAAAGGAAAAGGTGGTTCCATGCATATAGCGAGCTTTGATATAGGTGTTTTGGGTGCCAATGGAGTTGTTGGTGGTGGATTACCAATAGCTGTAGGTGCAGGATTGGGAATAAAAATCAAAAAAAGTGATCAGGTCGTTGTTGCATTCTTTGGAGATGGAGCTTCAAATACAGGTGCATTTCATGAAAGTCTAAACTTTGCATCTATCTATAAGCTTCCTGTTGTATTTGTCAATGAAAATAATAGATTTGCCTCCACAGCAAGAGTAGAAGAAACAACATCTGTTGAGAATATATCTGATAGAGCTGTTGGTTACGGAATACCAGGTGTTACTGTTGATGGAAATGATGTTATAGCTGTGTATGAAGCTGCTAAAGAGGCTATAAGGAGAGCAAGGGAAGGTGGAGGTCCTTCTCTAATTGAAGCAAAAACCTATAGGTTGAAAGGGCACTTTGTTGGAGATCCTGAATTGTATAGAAAGAAGGAAGAAATAGAAAAATTCTTATCCAAAGAACCCATAGGAAGATTTGAAAAGAAACTCTTTGAAATGAAGATTCTAAATAAAAACCTAAGAGACTCCATATGGAGTGAATCTGAAAGAGAGATAGATGAAGCAGTAAAGTTTGCTGAAGAAAGTCCTATGCCAAAACCAGAGGATGCTCTAACAGACCTATTTGTTGATGATACTGGTTATGATTATTAATGGAGGTAAGGAATGAGAGAGATAACTTTCTCAGAAGCATTGGGTGAAGCAATCCTTGAGGAAATGGAAAGGGATCCTACCATATTCACATATGGGGAGGACATTGCAAAACAGGGAGGTATATTTGGTGCCTATAAATCACTCTTGGGAAAATTTCCCGGCAGAATATTTGATACACCAATATCTGAAGAAGTAATTTACGGTTCAGCGTTGGGTGCTGCCCTTGTAGGGATGCGTCCTGTAGTTGAATTTCACTTTGCAGACTTCCTCTTTACAGGAATACAATCAATAACTCTACAGATTGAGAAGATAAGATACATGACAGGGGGACAGGGAAAACTTCACCTTGTTTTAAGAGGTCCTGATGGTGTAGCTCAATCAGCAGCAGCTCAGCATTCAGAATCAATAGAGACAATATTCATGCATGTGCCAGGGATAAAAATTATAATTCCCTCCACACCCTATGATATGAAAGGTTTGATGAAAACTGCATTAAGAAGTGATGACCCCGTTATATGTTTTGAGCACAAGAGACTTTACAAAATAAAAGGTCCAGTTCCAGAGGAAGAATATTTAATTCCATTTGGAGTTGCTGATATTAAAAGAGAGGGAAAGGATGTAACAGTTGTTGCTATGTCAAGAATGGTGCATGAGTCATTAAAAGCAGCAGATGAGTTGGAAAAAGAAGGGATAAGTGTTGAAGTAATTGATTTAAGAACATTGGTTCCCTGGGATAAGGAGAGAGTTATTGAGTCTGTAAAGAAGACAAACCACCTTGTGGTTGCTCACGAAACCTGGAAGAGAGCTGGATGGGGAGCAGAAATTGCCAGTGTAGTTCAGGAGGAAGCATTTGACTATTTAGATGCACCTATTTTAAGAATTGGTGAGAGAAATGTTCCTATGCCATTTAGTCCACCACTTGAAGAGTTTGTAACACCAGATTATAAAGATGTGATTAATGCCGTTAAAAGGGTCTTGGAGTAAAAAATGTATGAAGTAAGAATGCCAAAATTTGGTTTAACAATGGAAACGGGGTTTATAGAGAAGTGGTTTAAAAAGGAGGGTGAAAAGGTTCAGAAAGGAGAACCACTGCTTGAAGTTTCGTCAGAGAAGATAACAAATGAGGTAGCTTCACCTGTAAGTGGGATTGTAAAAAAGATAATAGGAGAAGAAGGAAAAGAGTATAAAGTTGGAGAAGTTATAGCCTTAATTGAAGAGGAAGGAGAAAAAGAGGAGAAGAAAGAGATAGCACCTCCTTCGAGGAAGGGAGAGGAACGGATAAAGATATCCCCTCTTGCAAGGAGAATAGCTAAGGAGATGAATATTGATCTATCAAAGGTTAAAGGAAGTGGTCCTGGAGGAAGAATAGTTAAAAGGGATCTCTTACCGTTCCTCTCCACCTCCACCTCCTCGGGGGAAGTAAAAATAGAGAAACTCTCAGGCTTAAGGAAAGTCATCTCTGAGAGACTTTCAAAATCCTTTCATACAGTAGTAACAGTAACAAACATTTTGGAGGTTGATTTTACCGAATTTATAAAAAAAGTAGATGAAAAGAATGTTAGTATCACATCTGGATTAATATTTGTTGTTTCAAATGTTTTGAAGAAATTTAAAAAATTCAATGCCCACTTTGATGGTGATAGTTTGAAGATTTACACCCATGTAAATATTGGAGTTGCTGTTGATACGGAGAAAGGTCTTATTGTTCCAGTCATAAAAAATACTCACTCCCTATCGCTTCAGGAAATAAACAATAAACTTAAAGAGATTGCATCTAAAGCGAGAAGTGAATCTTTAAAACCAGAAGAAATAAGGGATTCTACATTCACAATAACCAATCTTGGAATGATGGCAACAGATATATTTACTCCTGTTATAAATCCACCAGAAGTTGCGATTTTAGGAGTTGGTAGAATCAAAAAGGGAATTAGAATCTTTGATAACAATACACTCTCCATAAGAGATATAGGTTTCCTCTCTCTTTCCTATGATCATAGGGTTATTGACGGTGCTGATGCAGCAAGATTTTTAAAGGAATTAGAAAACTTGATTGAAAACCCAAGTTTTTAAATTGGGAAAGGAGGTGAGAAAAAAATCATATTTTTAAAAATCAAAACTATTGGAAAGGAGGTTAAATTATGAAAAAGTTTGTAAGTCTTATTTTACCTGTTAAAGCTGGCCTTTATGTTCCGTAATTCTTAAACTTTCTTGAATGCACTTGTGCTTATGCCAGAAAGTATCTGAGCTATTC
>JAGGSY010000017.1 GCA_021158845.1 Caldisericia bacterium | reverse complement strand
GGTAAAATATCGGATGAAAAGACCTTTACATTTTTATCCTTTAAAACTCTTTTGTTAGAATTGAGAGAACTCCAGAACCACATCCCATATCAAGAACTTGAGGCTTTTCTTTAAGTTTATCCTTTACACTTAAAAGCCCCTCTTTGAATATCTTTACAGTCTCCTTTGATCTTGGAGGAAGAACTCCATCTCCAAAGAATAGGAATTTATCAATTTCATCCACATATATTCTATTTTTAAGTCTCTCAAGAAGAGTTTTTATATAGATTACAGGCACAATAAACTTCTTTTCCTTCTCCGTCTCTCCAATAAGCATAAAAAGATAGGGTATTTTAATCACCGGGTCAATAAGTAAAACTTCCTCATTTTTAGTGAGGAACACAGCCCTAAAAATTACTCTTTTATCCTCTCTCCTCTTTGGTATTCTCTTTTTTATGTAATCGGCAAGTGAAAAAGCGTCTTCTCTTTTTCCTGAGAGAACAACAATCTTTCCCCTCTTTGAGATTAAATCAAATACCCTACTCTTCTTCTCAGAGGATTCAAAGGTTATGGGAAGACCAGAGAAAAGTCCTTTAAACTTCTCTGGTATATATATTTTATCCTGCTCCTCCACCGGAGCCACCTCCACCTCCTCCCCCTCCACCAGAGAATCCTCCACCTCCTCCACTTGATGAAGTGGAAGATGTGGCTACCCTGGTAAGGGTGTTAAAGGAGGTAACCATAGAGGAAAGTGCCGTTTCAAGAGAAGATATACCTGCACCTCCATAGGTTGAATGAAGCACTGTAGCCCCTATAAGATTACTTCTACTCAACTCATTCTGTGGAATCTCTGGAAGAATTATCTTCAACTGCTCTATAACCTTCTCTGCAATTCCAAAGGTCACTGCATACACAAGATACTTCTCCCAGAGTACTATAGATGTTGGTATCGCTTCTTTAAGGTTTGAAAAGTCATTCATAAATTTTCTCAAACCATTCCATAAGGTAAAAGCATCCTTCCCCTTCCTCGTCCTTCTCATGAGCTGGGTTGAGATAATTGTGAGGATAATAAAGAAAGCAATATAAACAGGGATAAGCAGAGTCAAATTTAATGCCATTAAGATAAAACCACTTAAGAATACGCCAAGAACTGATAGACCTACAAATATACCCATCCATCTCTCTCCTGCCTTCTCAAAGTATCCATACTCCTCCCCCTCTTTCTTCACAGACTCCTTGAATGCCTCAAATATGGCTTTAAAATCCTCTGGATGCTTCTTTATAAATTTTGTTATATCCTCTGTGGAAACGGTAACATTCTTTAATCCAGCAAAATCTGGTAAAGGTTCTCTTTTATCTTTTGTCTTTACAAATCTCTCAATAAACTTAAAAGTCTTATTTTTCTTTACAAACTCACGGACAAAAAGCCCCAATATATCATCATATGTCATGGAGGTAAAGAGAAAGTCATACACAATTCTTTCATGTGGTCTTAAATCACTTGGGTCTTTGTCTGTCTTTGTAAGATAAACCACTGGTTTTTCTCTCTTAAATATCCATCCCACCTCTTTCTCTTTAACTTCCATACTTATATATCCCTTTCTTACAAGATTCATAATTGTTGCTGTAAAATCTTCAGATGTAACTTTCTTAAACCTCATAAGGTATCCCACGATAGCTGGTGGAAGGTCCTCTGGTGGTTCTCTAACATATATTACATCTCTTGTGCCCTTGTATTCCTTTCCATACTTAAAGAATATGTAGAGCCAGAAAATGAAAAATAGAACTGGAATGAGGACGGCTGTACCCAAATAGATTCTTGCCTTAACCCTTTTCCTATTTGCCTCCTGTGCTAACCCTCTCTCGTAGCTGAGTATCTCATCAAGTTTATTCTCCGGAATGGGACTAACATCAAGGAGTTCCGGAGGGAAAAGAACCCTTGCCTCAACAAAGGTGTGTGGTGGAACATCACTTACCTCATAACTTGCCCCAGTCCCATCCATCCTCTCAACAACTCCATTTAGTGGTCCATGTCCGAAAACATAGATTTTCTCTGGTTCTGTGCTTTCAGGTAGATATATCTTTGCAGTAAGGAGTTTTGTCTTTTTCTCCCATCCTTTACCTATAAGTTTCCAGTAGAAATCTGCTGTATCAAGATAAACCTTTAATCCATCAAGGATTTTATACTTTATTATAAATGTCTTATCCTCATTCTCCGCAGAGTAGAAAAACTTTGCAAAGTATCTTGTCCCCTCATCATAAAAAAGATAGGTGCCAGGCTCTTCACTGTCTTCCCTCCTGTATTCTCCATTTTCATCGGATATGGAAAAATCAGTGAGTTTGCTAAATCCACTCTTCTCAAGAGAGTATGTAGCCCAGTGAAAACTTCCTGAAAAGTGGTAGGTTCTCTCCTCAACCACATTAAAGGATCCATCCTTGTTTATGTGAATTTCAATGTTTACCTTAGGAAAGTAGTAATCCTTTGCATAAGCGGGAAGGGTTAAAGAGAATATGATTATAATTGTAAGAATCATGCACAAATACAGCTTCTTCATAACAAACCTCCTTGAGGAAAATCTATTTATAATTATTCTATCATCAAATTGTCCCTTTTAAAAATCTTAAAGTTGTATCATATATGATACAATATTTATGTAAAGTTG
>JAGGSY010000016.1 GCA_021158845.1 Caldisericia bacterium | reverse complement strand
GAAGGGTTGTTTTTGATATAAGGGATGATATTCTCCATTTAAAAAAGAGATGTGGAGAGAATAGACTTACAGAGGATGAAATAGAGTTTTTTAAAGAGAAACTGTTTGATAATGAATAAAAGAGCTATATTTTTCTTTATAATCCTTTTTCTCATTCTCATCTCTTGCTCACCCAAAACCGTTTCAGTTGTAAAGGTCATAGACGGAGATACTGTAATCATATCTACAGGGGAGAAGGTAAGATATATAGGGATAAATGCTCCTGAGATGGGTGAGCCCTTTTATATGGAGGCAAAGAGAGAAAACAGAAAGCTGGTTCTTGGAAAAGAGGTAGAGTTAGAGTTTGACAGGGAAGAGAGAGATCAATACAAAAGACTCCTTGCCTATATCTTTGTGGGTGATACATTCGTTAACTATGAACTTTTAAGAAGAGGTGTTGCTCTTATTTACAGGGATAGATACAATAAAGCACACAGAAATTTACTCTTGGAGGCTGAGAGAGAGGCAAGAGAGAATAGGATAGGGTTATGGAAGGATTTTCACAAGTATCCAGTGAGAATTGAAAGGATTAATTATAATGCAGAGGGGAGAGATGAGGAAAATTTAAATGGTGAATATGTTGTTTTGAAGAACATATCCAAAGAGGGCATGAATCTCTCAAATTTTAGAATTAAAGATGAATCCCACAATGTTTTTATATTCCCTGAAGGTTCATACATTGATGGAGAAGGAGAGGTGGTGATTTATACCGGTAAAGGTTTTACAGGAAACAATAAATTTTATTGGGATCATAAAACTCCAGTATGGAACAATGACCATGATACAGTTTATCTAATGGATGCTAACGGTAGTGTAGTTGATTTGTATAGATATTAGATAAAATGATATAATGTATTTGAGCGGGCATAGCTCAGGGGTAGAGCATCAGCTTCCCAAGCTGAGGGCCGCGGGTTCGAATCCCGTTGCCCGCTCCAAGGTAAAAGGAGGTATAGATGCCTTTTGGTAAAACAGCGAAGCATGAATTTCAAGGAGAGAGTGGGCAATCCTATATTGGAGAAGGAACTTCAGTTGATGGAAAGATAGTTGCTCAAGGAAATCTAAGAATTGATGGGAAGGTTAAGGGAGAGATAGACTGCAAAGGCACAGTAACTGTTGGTGAAAAAGGAGATGTGGAAGCAGAGGTCAAAGCTTCAACTCTTGTAGTCATGGGGGCAGTTATTGGAAATGTTCATGCAAAGGAAAGAGTTGAGATTCTAAACACAGGAAAGATTGAAGGCGATGTGGAGACACCGAAGATCGCCATTGAAGAAGGGGGCATACTTGACGGAAAATGCAATATGATTGAGAAACAAAAGGTTATTCCCTCTTCCCAGAAAATAGCAAAGGGAAAAAGTGAGGTTCAGAAGTAGAAGAGAAGCTGGAAGACTCCTCGGAGAAAAATTACTTGGATATGAACTTAAAAATCCCATTGTTTTTGGAATTCCAAGGGGAGGAGTTATCGTTGCTGATGAGGTTTCAAAAGTTTTAAATTGCCCTTTAGATGTCATTGTCTCCTCAAAGATTCCACATCCAATGAATTCTGAATATGCCATAGGAGCTATATCTGAGGAAGGGGTAGTTTCAATAAGAGAGGAGGTTTCCTTAGATAGAGATATTTTAGAAAATAGAAGAAAATTACTGAAGAAGAAGATAGAAAAATTTAGAGGAGGAAAGAGCCTTCCATCCCTTAAAGGAAAGACTGCTATTGTTGTTGATGATGGACTTGCCACAGGGGAAACTATGCTTGTTTCAATAATTGCCTTGAGGAAAAAGAAACCAGACAAAATTGTCTGTGCTGTCCCTGTGTCAAGTATTGATGCAAAGGAGAGGATAGAGAAAGAAGTTGATATTTTTGTTTCACTCCTTATTCCTGAAATCTTCTTTGCAGTAGGTCAATTTTATGAAGATTTCTCTGAAGTGAAGGATGAGGAAGTTATAGAGATTTTAAATAAGAGAGGTGTAAAATGAAAAAAGAATACAATCAGGTAGTTCCATGGGTTATAGAAAAAACTCCTTATGGAGAGAGAAGTTATGATATCTACTCAAGGCTTCTCAAGGATAGAATAATTTTCTTAGGTACCGAGATAAATGATGCAGTGGCGAATGCCATAATAGCTGAACTTCTATTTCTTGAAGCTGAGGATCCAGATAGAATGATAAATCTCTACATAAATAGCCCTGGAGGCAGTGTCACCGCAGGTTTAGCAATCTATGATACCATGCAATTTATAAAATCTCCTGTTTCCACCATATGTATTGGACAGGCTGCAAGTATGGCTGCAGTACTTCTTGCTGCAGGAGAGAAGGGAAAGAGATACGCTTTACCAAACTCAAGGATTTTAATTCATCAACCATGGGGAGGAGTTCAGGGGCAGGCAAAGGATATTGAGATTGTTGCAAGAGAAATAATGAGGATAAAGAGCACAATAAATGAGATTCTCTCCCATCATACTGGCCAGCCAATGGAGAAAATAGAGAAGGATACAGATAGGGATTACTATATGACTGCCCAGGAGGCAAAGGAGTATGGCATTGTAGATGAAGTTTTTAAAAAGAGAGGTTAACATGAAAAGTACAATCTATCCGCTTCTTCCTTTAAGAAATGTGGTTGTTCTTCCATACATGATACTTCCAATTTTTGTTGGTAGAAACAAATCACTTCTTGCAGTAAATGAAGCTGTTAAAAGTGATAATCTTCTTGTGCTTTTAACCCAGAAGGAGGAAGAGATTGAGGATCCAAAACCTGATGAACTTTATCAAGTGGGAGTGCTTGCAAGGATACTCCAGCATGCAAAACTTCCAGATGGAACTGAAAGGATCATTGTTGAAGCCTTAAGGAGGGTAAAGGTAAAGAAGTTTGTAAAGACTGAGCCTTTTTTTGAAGTTGATATTGAAGAAGTAAGGGAGAAGATCCAGATTACACCACGATTGGAGGCGCTTACAAGGGTACTTTCAGATCTATTCAGTGAGTATATAAGGCTTGGAAAAAAGATTCCCATTGATACCCTTTCTGTACTTCAGGATACACAAAATCCTTCAAAACTTGCAGATGTTATAGCAGCCAATCTTACAATTTCAATTCCAGAGAAGCAGAAGATCCTCGAGATTTTTGATGTTCAGGAGAGGCTTGAAGTTCTTGCAAAGATACTTGCAAAGGAAGTTGAACTTTTAAAGATCTCTCACGAAATTGAAGAGAAGGTAAAAACACAGGTGGATAAATCTCAGAGGGAGTACTTCCTAAGAGAGCAGTTAAAGGCTATAAAGAGAGAACTGGGTGAAACTGAGGAATTCTCTGAAGAGATAAAGGAGTACAAGGAAAAGATAAAGAAGAGAAAACTTCCTCAATATGTTATGGAGAAGATTGATCAGGAACTTAAGAGACTTGCAAAGATGCCGCCCATGGCTATGGAAGCTGCAGTTATAAGAAACTACCTTGATTGGCTTATCTCTCTCCCATGGGATAAAGAGACAAAGGATAAGATGGATATTAAATCTGCAAAGAATGTACTGGACGAGGATCACTATGGTTTACAGGATATAAAGGAGAGAATACTTGAATACCTTGCTGTGAGGAAGCTTACAAAGAAACCAAGATCACCAATCCTATGTTTTATAGGTCCTCCAGGTGTGGGGAAGACCTCTCTTGGAAGATCCATTGCAAGAGCACTTGGAAGGAAATTTGTACATGTTTCCCTCGGTGGTATAAGAGATGAAGCTGAGATTAGAGGACACAGAAGGACATATGTAGGTGCAATGCCGGGGAGGATAATTCAGGGGATAAGAGATGCTGGAACAAAAAATCCAGTTTTTCTCCTCGATGAAATAGATAAAATTGGAGTTGATTTTAGAGGAGATCCATCAGCTGCTTTGCTTGAAGCTCTGGATCCAGATCAGAATCATCACTTCTCAGACCACTACATTGAAGTTCCCTTTGATCTATCTGATGTTTTATTCATAACAACTGGAAATGTAACTCACACCATACCTCCCCCACTTCTTGACAGGATGGAGGTGATTTATCTTCCTGGCTATACAGAGGATGAGAAACTTGAAATTGCAAAGAGATATCTATTCCCAAAGCAGTTAAAATACAATGGACTTACTGAGAAGGATGTAAAGATAAGTGATGGTGCCTACTTGAAAATTATAAGAGAGTATACAAGGGAGGCAGGTCTTAGAGAACTTGAGAGAAAAATAGCTAAAGTATTAAGAAAGGTAGCAAAAGAAAAGGTTTCTAATGGCAACAAATTCAATGGTGTCCGCATTACAGTGCGAAATCTAAAAGACTATCTTGAATTTCCTATATACAGATTTGGAATAAAGGAGGAAAAAGACGAGGTTGGTGTTGCTACAGGACTTGCTTGGACACCCTTTGGTGGAGATATAACAAAGATTGAGGTACTTGTGATGAAGGGCAGCGGTAAACTTATACTTACAGGTCAACTTGGAGATGTTATGAAAGAATCTGCTCAAGCAGCTCTCTCCTATGTGAGAGCACATATGGATGAATTTAACATAAAGGATAAAGATTTCTATAAGAGATGTGATATACATGTTCATGTACCTGAAGGAGCAGTTCCAAAGGATGGTCCTTCTGCAGGAGTTGCAATTGTTAGTGCAATGGTTTCTGCTCTTACAGGAATTCCAGTAAAGAAGGAAGTTGCCATGACCGGGGAAATAACTTTAAGGGGGAAGGTTTTACCAGTTGGTGGAATAAAGATAAAAGTTCTTGCCGCACATAGAGCTGGTATTAAAAGAGTAATAATTCCAAAAGAGAATGAGAATGATCTTTATAAAATCTCTAAGAGAATAAAGAACGATTTGAAGTTTATCCTGATTGACAGAGTGGAGGAGGCACTTAAAGTTTCTTTAAGGAGGTGACTTTTGATCGCTAATATTATTCTTGAGTTAGTTGGCGGCATTGCTCTTTTTATTTATGGTATTCATCTTGCAAGTGATGGTATTCAAAAGGCAGCATCTGAAAATTTAAGGATATTTCTTGAAAAGGCTACTTCAAATCCGGTTATTGCTGTATTTATAGGTTTTCTTGTCACAGCAGTTATCCAGTCAAGTTCAGCCACCACAGTTATGGTTATCAGTCTTGTGAACTCAGGCATGATGACGCTACCACAAGCTGTGGGTGTGATATTTGGTGCAAATATTGGTACCACAGTTACAGCACAGATAATAGCTCTCAAGATAACTAAATACGGAATTCCATTCTTTGCATTGGGTTTTCTCCTCTACTTCCTTCCATTTAAAAGGAAGATAAAATATCTGGGACTCTCTATAATGGGTTTTGGACTTATATTTATAGGAATTGAGATAATGGCGGGAAGTGTAGAGCCCTTAAAACATTCTCAGGCAGTAAGGGAATTGTTTGTAAAGTTTGGAAAAATTCCTATATTAGGAGTCCTTGTCAGTGCAGTTTTCACCGCTATTGAACAGAGTAGTAGTGTAAGTATAGGTATTGTTCAAGCTCTTGCAATGAAAGGACTGCTGGATATTTCATCTGCCTTTCCCCTTGTTATTGGTGCAAATATTGGAACCACTGTTACTGCAATGATAGCAAGCATAGGAACAACAGTTTCTGCAAAGAGAGCTGCTGTATCACACCTCATCTTTAACATCGTTGGTGCCATAATTTTTCTTATAATTCTCCATCCTTATATCAACTTTATAAGAAGTCTTGGGGGAGATACTGTAAGGCAAATTGCTAATTCCCATACCCTTTTTAATATTATAAATACACTAATTTTTCTTCCATTTATTAAACTATTTGTTGATTTTGTTAAAAGGCTTGTTCCAGGGAAGGAAATTGTTGTTGAAACAGGAGTCCAGTACCTTACAAAGAGTATGCTTAAAAGTCCACTCCTTGCCTTTTCTTCTTTAAGAAAGGAGACGCAGAGACTCTCTGAAATAGTCTATAAAAATCTTATGGCGCTTAAAGAGATGATCTTTACAAAGAATAAAAGGATAATCAAAGAAATTGAAACAAGAGAGAATACCATAAACTTTATAAATAGAGAAATTTCAAAATATGTTCCTCTTATTGCTGCTCTTGATTTACCTGAGAGAGAGGCATTTCTTGTCCCACAGATGCTCATTATATCTTCCCAGCTTGAAAGAATAGGAGATATTATCTTCAATACATCACAAATAGAACTTCAAAGACTTGAGGACCACATAACCTATTCGCGGTACGCGTATAAGGAACTTTTAAGGATGTGTGATACTATTTGTGAAAGCTACGAACTTATTATGAAAAATCTATTCAATTTAAACGATGAAGTTTACAAAAAGATAAAGGAGAATGAAGAACTCATTGATGAACTTGAGGAGATAATGAGGGAGCATCACATAGATAGGTTAAATAAGGGAATATGCTCCAGTGAAGCTGGAATAATCTATCTTGATGTGGTAAGTAATCTTGAGAGAATTGGTGATCACATTATGAAAATTGCCAACATAGTTTACTCCTCAAAAATTATGCTATAATTTCATTAAAAGGAGGTGGTAAGAAGTCAAAAACCAAATTTTAAAAACATTGAAAGGAGGTAGGGAAGAATGAAAAAATTATTGTCAGGATTGATTGTTTTGGCGCTTATTGTTATGAGTGGATTTGTGATTTTGCCAAAACAAAATGCAGTAGCGCTTACAAATGCAGAGACCATCATCATAAAATTCCAGATTGGTTCACCCTATATGTATGTTAATGGAGAAAAGAAAGAAATTGATCCTGGAAGAGGAACAGTTCCTGTTATTGTGAAGAAATGGGGAAGAACAGTTCTTCCTGCAAGAGCAATTGTTGAGAATCTTGGTGGAATAATTGGATGGGATGGAAAAGAGAGAAAGGTAACCATTGACTTTAAGACAACTGAGATACTACTCTGGATTGACAAACCAAAGGCAAAGGTAAATGGAGTAGAGAAGTGGATTGATCCAGACAATCACGATGTAAGACCCATTATAATAAATGGAAGAACCATGCTTCCAATCAGGTTTGTCGGTGAGAATATGGGATGTCTCGTAGGATGGGATGGCAAGACAAGAACAGTAAGCCTCACATACACAGTTCCACCAAAGGTGAAGATAGGACTTGTCACAGATGTTGGTGGAAGAGGAGATAAATCCTTTAACGATTCTGCTCTTCGTGGATTGGAGAACTGGGCAGCTGGTGTAAAGATGATTGCAGGAGAAGGATACAAACCTCTCTCCCATGAGGAGTATATGAAGATAATTGAAGAGGAGGCACCAGATCTTCTTGACAAGAGAATCCACAAATTTGATATTCAGCCAATGGTTCTTGAATCAAAGGCAAATGAGGACTATGTTCCAAACTTAAAGAGACTTGCAGATGAGGGATGTAAACTTGTAATCGGAGTTGGATTCATGCTTACAGATGCAATTAAAGAGGTTGCGCCTCTCTATCCAGATACCTACTTCATGCTCATTGACGGAGTTATTGAGAATCCTCCACCCAATGTTGTGTGCTACACATTCAAGGAGAATGAAGGTTCATTCCTTGTTGGTGCATTGGCTGGACAGATGACAAAGAAGAACAAGGTTGGATTTGTAGGCGGAATGGACCTCTTTATCATACATAAGTTTGAGTATGGATACAAAGCAGGAGTTAAGACTGTAAATCCAGACTGCGAAGTTCTCGTTGGATACACAGGAAACTTCACCAATGCAGATGATGGTCAGAAGATTGCAAAACAGCAGTTTGATTCAGGTGCAGATATTGTCTATCACGCATCTGGTGCATGTGGACTTGGCGTAATTAAAGAGGCACAGGCAAGAGGTGAGGGCTACTATGCCATAGGTGTTGACTCAGATCAGGATTATCTTGCACCGGGAAGAGTTCTCACATCCATGATAAAGCATGTTGACTATGCAGTCTGGCTCTCCATAGAGTCTGTGCTTAAAGGAACATTCAAACCGGGAATCGTCTCCCTTGGAGTTAAGGAAGGTGGAGTTGGTCTCTCACCAATGAAGTACACAAAGGATAAGATTCCACCTGAGGTTCTTGAGAAGGTTGAGAAGCTCAGAAAGATGATTGCAGATGGAGTATTCAAGGTTCCAGCTACAGAAGATGAGTTTAATAACTTCGTTCCTCCTCAGATTCCATAAACTTATCTTAGAATCAGTGGGTGGGAGTTGCTCCCACCCTTTTTTAATATTCTTTGGAGGGTAAATATGGATTATGCAGTGGAACTTAAAAATATTACAAAGGAGTTTCCTGGAGTTTTAGCCAATGACAACATATCCCTGAGCATAAAGAGGGGAGAGGTTTTTGCCATTGTCGGAGAGAATGGAGCAGGGAAGACAACACTTATGAACATAATATATGGTCTCTACACCCAAGATTCTGGTGAGATCTATATATTTGGTAAAAAAATAACGCATCACTCTCCCAGAAAAGCCATAGAGATGGGTATAGGTATGGTCCATCAGCACTTCATGCTCATTCCAAAATTCACAGTCTATGAGAATATAATACTTGGTGAGGAGTTCAGAAAGAATGGTTTTGTTCTTGATAGGAAGAGGGCGATAGAAGAGGTTAAGAGAATTTCAGAGATGTATGGATTAAAGGTTGATCCTGAAGAGAAGGTAGAGAATCTCCCTGTGGGCATTCAGCAGAGGGTTGAAATCTTAAAGGTTCTATTCAGAGGAGCAGAGATTTTAATTCTTGATGAGCCAACCGCGGTGTTAACTCCTCAGGAGACAGAGGAGCTTTTTGAAACCATAAGGACTTTGAAGAAAAAAGGAAAGACTGTTATATTCATATCCCATAAATTGAAGGAAGTCCTTTCCATAGCAGACAGAATTGCAGTGCTTAAAAACGGAAGAGTTATGGGAATTAAAGATGCCTCTGAAACTGATGAGAGGGAACTTGCAAGGTTAATGGTTGGAAGGGATGTTGTTCTTGAAGTGCCAAAAAAAGAGAAGGAACCAGGGGAGGTTATACTTGAGGTAAAAGACCTTGTTGTTATGAGTGATAAAGGAATTCCTGCCATTAAAGGAATATCTTTTAAACTAAGAAGAAGTGAGATTCTTGGGATTGCTGGGGTTGAAGGAAATGGTCAGAAGGAATTGGTCGAAGCACTAACAGGATTAAGACCTATAAAGAGTGGGAGGATAATAATAAGAGGTAAAGAGGTTAAGGAGTTTGATCCGTGGTTCTTTAGAAGAGAGGGAATTGCCCATATTCCAGAGGATAGAAGGAAGAGAGGTTTGATTCTTCCCTTCACCGTATCCTACAACCTCTTTCTTGGGAGACAAAGAGAATCATACTTTTCAAGGGGATCATTTTTAAACAAAAAGAATATAAATGAATATGGAAAGGCAAAGGTTCTTGAGTATGATATAAGACCGCATAATCCCAATCTCAAAGTGGATGCTTTATCAGGTGGTAACCAGCAGAAAGTAGTTGTGGCAAGGGAGATTTCCTATGATCCTGATATACTCGTTGCCTCCCAACCTACAAGGGGGCTTGATGTTGGAGCTACTGAATTTGTCCATAAGAAGCTTGTGGAGCAGAGAGATTCAGGGAAAGCTGTTCTTTTAATTTCTCTTGAGCTTGATGAGATAATGATGCTTTCTGATAGAATAGCAGTGCTCTTTAATGGTGAGATTGTAGGCGAACTTCCAGCGGATAAGGCAACAGAGGAGGAGCTTGGACTCCTCATGCTTGGTTTAAAGAGGTATGATAGAAAAGAGGTGGAGGCATGAAAAGTCTTAATTTTTTGAATGAAATTCTTTACTGGTGGAACAGGGAGAAGGAGAGAGTATCTGAATTTCTTGTTCCCATAATCGCCATAATAGTTGCATTTCTTGTTGCTGCTCTCATGATAAAGGCAACGGGTAAGAGTCCTTGGGCTGCTTACAAACTTCTGTTTCAGGGCGCCTTTGGTTCATCTCTAAAGGAGTTCTTTTCTCTCAAACAAGCTGGTGAGGGGCTACTAAAAGGTGCAATTCTTACACTCACAGGACTATCTGTGGCAGTTGCATTTAGAGTGGGATTGTTTAACATAGGCGCTGAGGGTCAATTTATAATAGGTGCCATAGTTGCAGCATATCTTGGATTCAAATTAAACATATCTCCATGGATTGACATTCCAATTATAATTGGAGCTGTATCCATAATTTCAGGGCTGTATGCTGCCTTTGCCGGTTGGCTGAAGATAACAAGGGGAGTTCATGAGGTTATAACCACCATAATGTTAAACTGGATAGCTATACATCTTGTGGAAAACTGGATAGTTGTTGGTCCCTTCAACATCTTAAGATACAATCCACAGGCAGTTCTTGCAGGGACTCCCTATGTCAAAGAGGCATCAAGACTTAAACCTCTGTTTCATGGAACAAGACTTAATGGTTCAATAATCATTGCCATAATAGGGGTAATACTTATATACATTCTAATGAACAAAACTGTTCTTGGATATGAGATCCAAGCAACAGGTAAGAATCCAGAAGCTGCAAGGTATAGCGGGATAAATACTGCAAAGACAATGATTATAGCCATGTTTATATCTGGTGCTCTTTCAGGAATTGGTGGTGCATGTATGATTCTTGGAACAGAGGGGCACTATCCAGGTGTCTTTAGACCCGGTTATGGGTTTGATGGAATCACCATGGCACTTATAGGAGGTAATACAGCCATAGGAACTCTTCTATCCTCTCTCTTCTTTGGTTTTGTAAGGGCAGGAGCTACCGGTATGCAGCTTATTGGAATACACAAGACCTTTGCAGATATAATTCAAGGTGTAGCGACCCTCTTTGTGGCAGGACAGGTTGGAATAAAGTATCTATTGTTCAAGATTGGAGAAAAGAAGATGGTTAAAAAGGAGGCTTAAGAATGAGTGTTGCAAAGGTTATTGTCTCTTTTATCTCTTCAATGCTTCAGTTTGGGACACCCATCATACTTGCAGGACTTGGTGGAGTTATGTGCGAAAATGCCGGTGTCACAAACATAGCCCTTGAGGGAATTATGAGAATGGGGGGATTCTTTGCTGTTTTAGGCTCATATATATCATCCACAAAGA
Source organism: Caldisericia bacterium (assembly GCA_021158845.1). NCBI lineage: Bacteria > Pseudomonadati > Caldisericota > Caldisericia > Caldisericia bacterium. The sequence goes on along the minus strand of JAGGSY010000016.1, from coordinate 6,567 downwards.
TAGACCCTATACTTGGGGGAAGGGATCCCCTTGCCGGTAATCCCTGGGTTGGAATAGTTTTTGCCATTGCCATAGGTATTCTTGTTGGACTCCTCCATGCATACATTTCTGTTTCCCTAAGGGGGAATCAGATTGTTTCTGGAGTTGCAATAAATGTCTTCGCTCTCGGTGGAATGACCTTCTTCCTTGAGAGATACTTTAATACCACAGGACACTCTCCCTCTGTTGCATCTTTTATGAATAAGCCAGTTTTCCCATCATTGGCAAAACTACCTGTAGTTGGTGAACTCTTCTCCTCTTTAAATATATTTGTCCTCCTTGCTCTAATTCTTCCATTTGTGATCCATTTCTACCTTTACCACACACCTTGGGGTTTGAGACACAGAGCAGTAGGTGAACATCCAAAAGCTGCAGATACTCTCGGAATAAATGTCTATCTTGTTAGATATCTTGCAGTTATAGCTTCGGGAATTCTTGCCGCCCTTGCAGGTGCCTCAATGTCCATAGGTCAACTTGATCTATTTGATAATCACATGCCAGCAGGACTTGGATTCATAGCTCTTGCTGCAATGATATTTGGAAAATGGACTCCAATTGGTACATTCTTTGCAGCTCTTTTCTTCACTTTAGCCTCTGTCATTCAGGTTTACATCCAGACATCATTTCCGCAGGTGTTGAATATAATACCAAGAGGGTTCTTCCTTGCCCTTCCATATATTCTAACTCTTCTTGTTCTTGCAGGATTTGTTGGAAGAGCAACGCCACCTGCTGCTGATGGAATACCATATGAAAAAGGAGAGAAACTATGAAGAACTTTTTATCCTTTTCTTCTGAATTTAAGAGTCCTTTCTTTCCACATGTTTGTCTGGAAAGTACTGTAATAACCTTTGGTCTTCCATATCCAGATAATGTGAAGCTTGCAAAGGATATGGAGTCCAAAGTAAGGGAAGGGGGTAGTATACCTCTTACACTTGGCATCAAGGAGGGTAAAATAGTTATTGGATTCTCTGAGGAGGACTTTGAATTCTTTGGAAAAGGTAAAGGAATCGTTAAAGCAAATATGAGGGATATACCCTATCTTCTGGCACAAAAGAAGAGTGGAGCGCTTACTGTTTCAGGTTCCATTTCTGTAATGAGGTTGTTTAATCTCATGTTTTTTGTTACAGGTGGAACAGGAGGGGTTCATAGAGGTATGCCCAATGTCTTAGATATTTCAGCAGATCTTGTTGCCATGAGTAAGTACAAGGTGGTTGTTGTATCATCCGGTTTTAAATCAATTCTTGATATAGAGAAGACATGGGAACTTCTTGAGACCCTTGGTATTGGTGTAGTTGGGTTTAAGACAAAGAAACTACCAGGATTTTACTTTAGAGAAACTGATATTTCCCTTGATGCATATGTGGATTCTGTTGAAGAGTTGGTGGATTTTATAAAGGTATGGGATAAGGTTTCAAACACCTCCCTTTTAGTGGTTAATCCTATACCAGAGGAAGATGAGATAGACAGAGGATATTTTGAAGGTCTTATGAAGGAGATTCTTTCTGACATTGATAAGGAGGGGATAAGAGGTAAGGATGTTACTCCCTACATACTCTCTGAGCTACACAAGAGAAGTGAGGGTAGAACTCTTAAGTCAAATATCTCACTGCTTCTTAACAATGCAAAACTTGGAGGAAAACTTGCTTCCCTATACTTTAGAAAGGACTGATAAAGAACTTTTATTTAAGATAAAGCATTTTCTTATCTCAAGGGAGAGAACCCTTTCCACTGCTGAATCGTGTACAGGGGGTTATCTCTCCTCTTTCCTCTCCCTGCTTCCGGGCTCTTCGGATTTCTTTAAAGGAGGTATCGTTACCTATCAGACAGAGGTTAAGATAGATGTTCTTGGTGTGGATAAAAGCATAGTTGAAAAGTTTGGTGTTGTAAGTGAGGAGATGTCCATTGAAATGGCTAAAAGGGTAAAAGAGAAACTAAACTCCTACTATGGTATATCAGTCACAGGGAATCTTGGTCCCTCAGTGCTTGAGAATAAGAGAAAAGGACTTGTCTACTCATCTGTATATTCGGAGGAGGGTATCCTATCCAAAAGGTTTTTACTTTCTGGAACAAGGAGCAGGATAAGGGATCTTTTAATATTAAACATTTTAAAACTTTTCTTTATATATTTGGAGAGGGAGGAAACATGATAGAAAAGACCTTAACCGATCTTGGTTACAGAATGAGTAAAGGAAGAAGGGAAATAATTTCCTTTTTAAAGAAGAACAGGGGAAAACATCTCTCAGCAGAGGATATATATAGAGCTTTAAAGAAAAAAGGTGTGAGTCTTACAACAGTTTATAGAACATTAAAGATTCTTGAGAGAGCTGGAATAGTAAAGAAATCCACATTTTCCAAAAGACACATGAGCTACGAACTCTCCCATGAACCGCATATTCATCTTATATGTAGTGATTGTGGAAAGATTGAAGAGATAAAGGGAATTCCACCAGAGAAATTTATGAAACTTTTAGGTATAAAGAAATCTGGAGAAGATTTTACCCCTGTTTCCTACATAGTTGAAATCTACGGAATTTGTAAAAACTGTAGACTTAAGCTGAAGAAAACTAAACGTTAAATTTAAAGTATATTATGTCTCCGTCCTGAACCACGTATTCTCTACCTTCTATCTTTATAAGACCTTTTTCCCTTGCTTGATGTAAAGAGTTGACTCTCTTTATATCCTCAAAATTTATAACTTCTGCCTTTATAAAACCTTTTTCCATATCTGAATGGATTTTACCTGCTGCCTGGGGAGCCAAAGTGCCTCTTTTTATAGCCCAGGCTTGTAGGATATTGTTTGCATATGTAAAGAAGGTTATTAAATCGAGTAGTTTATAGGATTCTTTTATTAATTTTTCTAAACCAGTTTCTTTAATACCTATATCAGAGAGAAACTCTTTTTTCTCTTTTTCATCCATGTTTACTATCTCTGCTTCAAGTTTACAGGAAATAAATATGAGTGGATAACCCTTTAGTTTTGTAAATTCCTTAAGCCTCTTCATCTCCTCTGTTTCTTCACCTATCAATTCATCTTCTCCAATATTTCCAACTATTATTAATGGTTTTATTGTAAGGAGGTTATAATTTTTGTAAACATCTATCCATTCCTCTCTGAGTTCCTCTTCTCTTAACCATTTCCCCTTATTCAATGTCTCTCTGGCGAAACTTAAAGCTTCATACTCATGTTTTAATTCCTTTTTCCCAGATTTGTATGCATGAGAGATTTTCTCAAGGTTTCTTTCCACTATTTCAAGGTCAGACATAACTATCTCAAGGTGAACTATTTCTATATCTCTTACAGGGTCAACTTCTCCCTCCACATGAGCTATACTCTCGTCTTTGAAACATCTTACAACTTCAACAATACCAGATGTTGCTCTTATTTCGGAGAGGAACCTGTTTCCAAGTCCCTCTCCCTTTGATGCACCCTTTACAAGCCCTGCAATGTCGTAAAATTTAATAAATGCCGGAATGACCTTATCAGGTTTTATAATATCTGCTATAACTTTTAACCTTTCATCTGGCACAGCTACAACCCCTATATTGGGGTTTACTGTAGAGAAGGGAAATGCCTCTATATTAACCTCATTTCCAGTAAGTGCCTTAAAAAGAGTGGATTTTCCAGCATTTGGAAGACCTATTATTCCTATCTCCATTAGAACTTCTCCAGAAACACCCTATATCCATGGAATGTTGCGTACAAATCACCTTTTGATGCAACCTCAAAAGGAGCATGCATGGAGAGAACTGCTGGACCACAATCTATAACATCCATTCCTTTTCTTGCGAAGAACAAAGCTACTGTTCCTCCACCACCTTCATCCACTTTACCCAACTCTCCTGTTTGCCATACAACCTTTTCCTCGTTAAAGAGTTTTCTTACCTTTCCAACATATTCGGCGGTTGCATCATTGGAGTGATACTTTCCACCACTTCCTGTAAATTTTGTAATTACCACTCCTTGATTTATAAATGCCGTATTTTTTGGTTCAAAGACCTCTTTATAGTTTGGGTCAAATGCTGCGTTAACATCACCTGATAAAACACTGGATTTTAAGTATATTGATAAAAGTTTAGAGTAATCTTTTACAAATTTAAGTAAAGTTTCCTCAAAAAACATGGATTGAGCAGATGTATTTCCTTCTGAGCCTATCTCCTCTTTGTCTACAAGATAAACAATAGCCCATTTCTCCGGTTTATCAATGTCAAGTATTCCTCTAAGAGCAGCGTATGAGCAGATCCTGTCATCGTGTCCATAGGAGAGGATGAAACTCTTGTCAAATCCAACCTCCCTTGCCTCTCCAGCAGGCACCAAGGAGAGTTCACTTGAAATAAAATCCTCTTCCTTGATTCCATATAGTTCATTTAGTATGCTTAGGATGTTTTTCTTAATCTTTTCTTCCTTTTCGTCCTTTAATGGTTTTGAACCCACGAGTAAGTTAAGATTCTCTCCAGGTATAACCTCTTTTGCCTTTTTCTCCATCTGTTTTCTTCCAAGATGAGGAAGGAGATCAGGTATTGTAAAGAAATATCCGTCATTCTCTGTATTAATCTCTAAAATACTTCCATCTTCCTTTACAATAACCCCTCTCAACACTAAGGGTATAGTTGCCCATTGATACTTCTTTATACCTCCATAATAGTGTGTTTCAAAGAAGGCAAGTTTCCCTTCCTCATAAAGAGGTTTTTGCTTTAAGTCTATTCTTGGTGAGTCAAGGTGTGCTGTGATAAGATTGAAACCCTCTTCTATTCTTCTTTTTCCCTTGAGAAAAATAATAATGGATTTCTCTTTAAATTTCCTGTAGAGTTTATCTGATTGAACACCTTTCTCATCGATATTGGAAAAACCTTTTTGTTTAAGTAATTTTTCTGCCTCTTTAACAAACTCTCTTTCAGTTTTTACCCTGGACATAAATAAGACGTAATCTTTAGAGATTTCCTCAATCTCTTTCTCGTTGTAGACCTCCCACACATTCTTCTCTTTGTAGTTTAATCCTTCCATACAAACCTCCTTTATATTATTGAAAGATCATCCCTATGTATAACCTCTTCAAAGGGTAGAAAGCCAAGGATTCTTTCTATCTCCTTTGTTTTCTTTCCTTTTATGTTTTTTAATACTTCTGAAGAGTATTTAACAATTCCCTGTCCAATGAAATTTCCCTTTCTATCTATCACTTTCACAGTTTCTCCTGCCATAAAATTTCCCTTTACATCAACAATTCCTGCAGCAAGTAAACTCTTGCCTCTATCTTTTATGGCTTCTTTTGCTCCTTCATCAATGATTATCTCACCCTTTGGAGTTAAACCGTAGAGTATCCATCTTTTCCTTGAATCAAGATGTTTCTTTTTTGGTAAGAATAGGGTTCCCACATCTTCTCCTTCTATGGCACCAACAATGGTCTTATAAGGATTTTTTCCGCTTCCTATTATAACCTTTACTCCTACGCTTGTAGCTATCTTTGCTGCTTTTATCTTTGTCTCCATTCCTCCTACTCCAAGAGATGTTTTTGTTTTCGCTGCATAGGAGAAGATTTCATCAGTAAATTCCTTTACCACCTTTATTCTCTTTGCATCTTTATGTGTTGTGGGGTCCTTAGTGTAAACTCCATCAGTGGTCGTCAGTATTATTAGCATATCTGCGTCAATTATTGTTGATACTATGGCAGAGAGCGTATCATTATCACCAAATTTAATTTCCTCTACTGCTACGACATCATTTTCATTTACTATGGGAACAATACCTTTTTGAAGTAAAGTTTCAAAAGTTCTTTGGGCATTTATGTATCTTTCCCTGTTTATTATATCTTCCCTTGTTAAGAGAATCTGGGCGATTTTTATGTCAAGAAGGGAGAAGAATTGTGAGTATATGTGCATTAAAAGTCCCTGACCTACAGCTGCTGCAGCTTGTTTAAGAGTAATGGTTTTAGGTCTCTTTTTAAATCCCAAAGGTTTTAATCCAAGGCCTATAGCTCCAGAGGTTACAAGAACAGGCTTTATGTCTTTCTTTATCATGTATGAAAATGCCTCTGAGATTTCACCTAAAATTTCAGGTTTTGGGAAACCAGTTTCTTCATTGGTGAGAGATGCTGTGCCTATCTTTACAACAACCTTCATAAATTAATTGTATCATATAAAATTTGTGGTATAATTTTTAGAGCGTGGGGCAGTAGCTCAGTGGGAGAGCACCTGATTTGCACTCAGGAGGCCACGGGTTCAAATCCCGTCTGCTCCACCAAATTTTTTATCATTGGTTCACCCATATACTGGGAAAGACCTTTAAAAAGTGTCATTTCTTTCCTTGATAATCACAAGTTGGAACTTAGGGACAAAAAGATAGCCATATTTATAGTTTGTATTGCTCAGATGTTTGGCAAACCTACAGAGAGGTATATCAAGATTCACTATCTAAGACCTCTTGAAAAAAGGGTTTCTAATCTTATCATTGAGAGTGGAATTTTTAAAGGATGGCTCAAGACCCCTAATTTTAATGAAAGAGAGAAGGTTAAAAACCGGGTAAGAAGATTAATC
>JAGGSY010000015.1 GCA_021158845.1 Caldisericia bacterium | reverse complement strand
AAGCCGATTGAGTTCAGCTCCCATGCCCGAGAGAAGATGCTGGATCGTGGAGCTACAGAAAGCGAAGTCAAAGCGGCCATTCGCACTGGGAGCCCTGAGCCGGCACGTAAAGGACGGCTCATGTTCCGGAAGAACTTCACCTTTAACGGACACTGGCGTGGTAAGCACTATGCCGTCAAACAAGTGGTTCCTGTCGTTGCGGAAGAGCCTAACAGGCTGGTTGTGGTGACGGTGTTTGTATACTATTTCTAAGGGAGGTGAGAAAACATGGAGATTGTCTATGATCCGTCCGTTGACGCCCTAACCATCCGGTTTGTTAAAGAGAGGGTAGAGTGTGAGGTGATCCGCCTTAACGATCAGGTGGCCGTGGACATCGGACCAGGAGAACGCATTGTAGCGATCGAGGTGCTAGATGCAAGTGAGTTGGTCCCAGGGATTAAGGAGGGAAAGGTCTCCTTGAAAAACCTTGCTCTCGCTGCAGAAAGCTGAGGATGTTTTATTTCACTGGGGGAGAGAGAAACCATGAAGAAAGCATTGATCACGGGAATAACCGGCCAGGACGGTTCCTATTTAGCTGAGCTCTTGCTGGCCAAGGGCTATGAAGTCCACGGCCTCATCCGTCGGGCCAGCACCTTCAATACCGACCGGATCGATCATATCTATCAGGATCCCCATGAGCCCGGCGCACGGCTTTTCCTGCATTATGGAGATCTGACCAACGGGGAGCAGTTGACAAACCTGATTTACAACGTGAAGCCGGATGAGGTCTATCATCTCGGAGCACAGAGCCACGTCCGGGTGAGCTTTGACATGCCTGAATACACTGGGGATGTTACCGGTTTGGGTACTACCAGGATCCTGGAGGCGATCCGTCGGAGCGGGATAAAAACAAAGTTCTACCAGGCGAGCTCCTCGGAGATGTTCGGCGCCGCTCCCCCGCCACAAAACGAGAACACGCCTTTCATGCCCCGCAGTCCCTACGCGTGCGCCAAGGTCTATGCCTACTGGATGACGGTGAACTACCGCGAGGGTTACGGCTTGTTTGCCTGCAACGGCATTCTGTTTAACCACGAGTCGCCCAGGCGTGGTGAGACCTTCGTCACCCGCAAGATCACGCGGGCCATTGCCAACATCATCGCAGGCAACCAGAAGAAACTCTATTTAGGGAACCTTAAAGCTAAGCGCGACTGGGGCTATGCCCCCGAGTATGTCGAGGCAATGTGGCTCATGCTTCAACAAGAGAAACCTGATGATTACGTCATTGGAACGGGTGAGGCGCATTCTGTCCAAGAGTTTCTGGAAGAGGCTTTTGCCTACGTGGACTTGGACTGGCAAGAATATGTGGAGATCGACCCCAGGTATTTCCGGCCCACCGAAGTAGAGGTTCTATTAGCAGATGCTACGAAGGCGAAGAGGGAGCTGGGCTGGGAACCCAAGATTACTTTTAGAGAACTGGTAAGGATCATGGTTGACGCCGACATGGAGGCCATCGGACTGACGCCACCGGGAGAGGGCAAGAGGATTTTGGAAGAAAAGTTCACGGGGTGGCACCAGTGGGATAACAGCGTCAAAGCTGTCTATGAAAATGCACGGCGAGGGATCGAATAGCTTAGGGAGGGAGAGGATGGAAAAGCGGACTATCGAGATCACGGCAGAATTGATTGAGGAGGATGAAGGCGGCTACACCGTGTATTGCCCTGAGCTTGATATCTATACTCAGGGGGAGGACGTTGAAGATGCTCTTGCCAACCTAAAGGAAGCTGCTCAGCTTCACATCGAGGAAACCGGGCTTCAAAATCTTAAGCTGAAAAAGGTAGAGCGTAGGGCACTCACTTTACAAATCAATGCCTAAACTGCCCCGGATTACGGGAGATGAACTGGATAAAAGCTTTACAGAGGGAGGGATTTGAGGTTGTAAGGCGACGAGGGAGTCACGTGTAGGTAAGAAAATTAATCGCAGGGGAGACGGTTACCTTTCCTGTTCCTGTACACAAAGGTAAAACGTTGAAGCCGGGAACGCTTAGAGGGATCCTGAGAAAGGCTGGGATTTCCGTGGAGCGGCTTACGGAACTTCTCCGAGGAGGATAACCTAGATCGGAGGGTACATGAGTTTTTGGGAAAACAAGCGGGTTACTGTAACTGGTGGGGCGGGGTTTCTCGGATCCTATGTAGTTGAAAAGCTCAGGGAGCGAGGATGCCGCCATATCTTTGTTCCGCGCAGTCGTGAGTACGACCTCCGGGAAAAAGAAGCCATCATCCGGATGTACGAGGATTCCCAACCTGATATCGTGATCCACTTGGCCGCCGTGGTAGGTGGGATCGGTGCCAATCGCAAATACCCCGGCAAGTTCTTCTACGA
>JAGGSY010000014.1 GCA_021158845.1 Caldisericia bacterium | reverse complement strand
CCTTCCCGGAGCGTCTCGATCCCCAGCGGTTTCTGGAATTGGCTCAGGGATTGGTGGAAGAACTTGGGGAGGGAAGGCTTCTGGGGGTGGGGATAGGGATCTCCGGGTTCGTGGACGCCGCCCGGGGGATCGAACTCTATTCCCCCATCCTGGGCTGGCGGGAGGTCCCGCTGGCGGCCCCCCTCTCACAGCTGGTCGGCCTCCCGGTCTACCTGGAGAACGACGTCAACGCCCTCACCCTGGCCGAACGTTGGTACGGGGCAGGCCGGGCCTTCCGGAACTTCGTGTGTGTAACGGTGGGCGAGGGGATCGGCGCCGGGGTGGTGATTGGAGGCGAGCTATACCGGGGCGCCGCCGGCGGGGCGGGGGAGCTGGGCCACACTACCATCAACCCGGATGGCCCCCGCTGCCGCTGCGGGGAACGCGGGTGTCTAGAGGTCTACGCCTCCGATCGGTTCCTCCTCTCGCAGGCGAAGGCCTTGGGTTACGAAAGCATCGAGGAGCTGGCCGCGGTGGCCCGGGACGGGGACCGGGCGGCCCAGGCGGTGTTCACCGAAATGGGGCGGGCGCTAGGGATCGGGGTCAAGAACCTGGTGAACCTCCTGAATCCGGAGGCGGTGGTGCTGGGCGGGGAGCGCCTCGACGCCGCTGACCTGTTCCTCCCCGCGTTCGAGGAACAGGTGCGGCGGCACTCCTTCCCCAAGGAGGCGGAGGACCTGGTCATCGTGCCGGCGGAGCTGGGGGAGGAAGGGTTCTTGATCGGGGCCGCCACGCTGGCGGTGCGGGAGTTCTTCCGGCTTCCGGCAGAAGGGATCACGGTATGAAACTGAACCTGTCCTTCGATGAAGAAGGCCGGCCCTACATTAGGCTCGGGGACGAGCCGTTCATGTTGAAGTTGGAGCCCCGCCTGCCGAAGGCTCCGGAGGGGCTCGCGGCCGGAGGTTGGGAGCGGGAAGCGGGCCGGGACGACTGGGGGGAGTTCACTTCCTGGCGGCGGGTCTACTTGCAGGGTGCCGAACCGCTTCTCTCCTTCACCCTCAGGGACTACGGGGAGGCAATCTGGTTGGAGGTGGAGCTCCTGCAGGCCGTTTCCGGCCTTAAGACCACGGATTCGTTCGCCGAGCCCTGTATCTATGCCCCGGCGTTCTCCTTCCCCGCGGAGCGCGAGTTCCTGGCGGTCACCTATGGGCTGGATGGATCTGGCGGTGGTTACCCTGGGGGCTATTGGCCCACCGCCGTCCTGGGCCGGGGGCCGGGGGAGCTCCCTGCCCAGGCGTTGGCCCCGCTGGTCCTCTATTCCCAGACCGGGGCGCTGGCCATCGCCCCGGCGAACTGGTTCCTCACCAGCGCCCTGGCACGGATCCCGGGCGGGGTGGCCCGGGGGCTGCACGGGTCGGTGGGGGAGCTGCCCGCTGGCTTCAAGCTGGCCACCCTCATCGCTTTGGGGGACGAGCCCTTCTCCGCCCTGCGGGTGC
>JAGGSY010000013.1 GCA_021158845.1 Caldisericia bacterium | reverse complement strand
AATTTTTTTCTTATCTTTTCCACCAACATATGTACCTCCATAATCTATACTTGAACATGTAGGACAGAATACAATCTCCTCTGGATCAGAAATGGTGACTCCGCATGTGACCTCTTCTATGATTTCAGGAATAATCTCATCTTCTGTTTCACCGGTTCTTCCCGTAACTTTTATGTAGTCTCCTTTTTTATATTTACCCTTGTCCTCGTCCCTTAAAAGTACTTTGAATCTTTCTCCATCAAAGGTCTCAATAATTATGTACCCTTCTTCCTCATTTACCTCTATCACTTCTCCTTCAACTGTGATGGATATGGAGGGACATATCTTTAATGTCACTGTTCTTTGGTAGAATGAAGATACAAATTTAAGCTGAAGCGTTACAGTTTTTTTAAGATCTTTTGTTTTAACTAAAACCTTGAATGTTTTAACATCACCGGGATAAAGAGTTATTGTTGGATTAAAGATAAGCTGTACATTCTCATTTTGCTCTAATGGCAAAACAGTTATGACTATACCACAACCATTTGTATTCCTAACTATAAAATCTATTGCTTTAGTATCTGTGGGTTTCATAATGATGGTCAAGTTCTCAGGAACTATATTGAAAACAGGCAGGATGACATTAAGGGTAACAGAAATCACATCTTCTTTGACTGTTTCATTTGCTGTAAAGTAGTATCTTATTCTTAGATTACCATTGTATGTTCCAGGGGAGAGATCTTTTCCGCTTAAAGTTATAGTTGTTTGGAAGGAGTAACCCTCTGGTGGTGCGTAAACCTCGATTTCGGTTTGTTTTGGTTTTATCCAGTCAGCACCGGGCAAAAGTGTTATGTTTACAGTTTGTGATGGATCAGCCCAGACAGTTATTGTTAGGGTAATATTTGTTTCTTCTCCTGGACAGACAGTTGCCTCTATATTTTCTGAAGAGGTTTTAAAACCCTGACTTCTTAAATTGTATGAAAATGAAGAGGGAACCCATATACCCCATAGTGTAAATGTCAAAATCAAAATTATAAAAATTAAAGGGGACAACTTTTTCAATTTTCCTCACCTCCTATTTTTCTTACTACTATTATACCTCAATTTATGAGATTTTTTCGGTTTAAAATTGTTCCTAAAATTAGTATAATTATTTATAAATTCTAACATGAAAGGAGAAAGACATGCATCC
>JAGGSY010000012.1 GCA_021158845.1 Caldisericia bacterium | reverse complement strand
AGATGGGAGAGTATTAAGAGCGAGAGCCAGGAATTCCTAAACAAAGTCTCGGAATACCAGGAGAGAACTCTTGGAAAGTCACCATTAAGGTATCAAGAAAGAGCATTGAATGGAGCACTCATAGATTCAATCTCAAAACTCCAATTCGGAGAGAGTGACTTTACTATTGAAATTTTGGGGAACAAGAGGACAATTTCAGCGCCCAAAGAGGTGCTCGAGAAAAGCAGGATACTCAAGCTTGCTGGGGAGCTTGGTCTTGCAAGGGCATTTGCCGTTTCAGACGACGGCAGGGCTGGAATCGTCGTGAGGGATGAACCGTATTTGCAATGTGGTATTAGGACAGTGTACTTCAGTTTTGAAGTGGAAGCGGGGGAGGATGAGAATTCTCACAAATTGCTGAGAAATGCCGTAGAATGGGCGAGCAGTTTTGAGTACAAGCCCGTTTTAAGGAACGTTGTTATATTGGCAAATGATATTGATTGGGAGCTCAAGGGGAAAGTACTTGCCGAGTCTCTTGAGAGGGCAGGATTTAAAGTGACTCGCGTTTATGCAAAAGATTTTGACAAGTACAAAAGTGAGAGGTTCATTGTGATCTTGGGTGGCCCAAAAGCTTATGATGGGGTTGGCGAAATAGTGCAGGAAGTTCTAAGTGAAAAAGAGCAAGAACTCGTAATTGAAGGAAAGCGGAGAATATTTGTAAAAGCAAATGTTTGGACAGAACCCCAGCTTGTTATTATAATTGCAGGAAAAGATAGACATTTGACAGCAGGAAAAATTATTGAATACTTAGATTCACTGGACATAGACTGTTATCAACTCTTCCATCAACTCCTCAATATTCCTCAAATAGGGGCTACTGGAGACGAGAACATTATTTCAAACCAAACAACGGGAGAGGTTAAAGTAATTAGAGTTCTCATAGATGCATCACATAACCAGTATTTCAATGAGCAGAGACTTACTGGACTGATAACTAGGATAAAGAACGAGCTTGGATGGTTAGTTGATGTGAATGCCCAGCCGATAACGCTTGACTTGCTCTCCAAGTAC
>JAGGSY010000011.1 GCA_021158845.1 Caldisericia bacterium | reverse complement strand
CCACATGTATTCTATTCCTGCCTTTATAAACTCTCCTTCAAGCTTGTAGAGTTTCTTTGCAAGTTCCTTTGTGGTCTGGGTCATAATCCCACCGGGAACAACAGCATTTACTCTAAATTTCTTTCCAAATTCCTTGGCAAGAGTTCTTGTAAGAGTTATCACTCCACCCTTACTTGCACTGTAAACTGATAGATCATTCTTAAAGGGAGTAATTGCTTCAATGGATGCTATATTTACTATGACTCCACCTTTATTAAGCCTCCCCTTTATCATCTTCTGGCACATTCTAAAGACAGACTCAAAATTCAGACTAAAAACCTTCTCAATAAAGCGCCTATCCACTTCAAGAAACTTCTTAAATGGGTAAACTCCGGCATTATTGACAAGAATATCAGGCTCCTTACCTTTTAACTTATCCCAGAGTCTATCAATCTCTTTCCATTTTGTTAAATCAACTATATGGGCATTTACATCCACTTTATACTTTTTAAGCTCCCCTTCAACCTTCTTTAATAGCTCCTCATTTATATCAACGAGTTCAAGATTACTTCCTGCTTCTGCAAACCTTAATGCTATAGCCTCGCCTATTCCAGATGCAGCACCTGTTATAAGGGTTTTTCTCCCCTTAAGGGAAATTAACTCAGAGATGGTTTTTCTCTTTTTTCTTGGCATTTTACCCTCCTTTATATTGGTTGAATCCAACCATTTTTGAATCCAAGAGATTCCATGTATCTAACAACCTCTTTATATTCTTCCTCTGTTATTTTTCTATTTATCATATTATCACTTAATGCCCTGAATGTCGGAAAGTATTGAGACATAAGGGATATTGTAACCCATGTTCCGATCTCCTCCTTTATCATATTAAGAACCCCTCTTGAATTCTCCACATTGTTTGGAAGAACAAGGTGCCTTACTATAAGCCCTCTTATTGCAACTCCATCTTCACTAAGCTTAAGCTCTCCAACCTGCCTTGCCATTTCCTTCAAAGCAAGTCTATTAACCTCTGGATAATCATTTGCAAGGGATAATCTCTTTGCAAGGTTTTTATCGCTGTATTTTGCATCTGGAAGGTAGATATCAACAACCCCATCAAGATATCGGAGAATTTCAACCTTTTCATAACCTGATGTGTTGTAAACAATAGGAATCTTAAGACCTCTCTTCATTGCCATTGATAGAGCAAGAAGGATGTGTGGTAGATAGTGAGTTGGAGTTACAAGGTTTATGTTATGCGCTCCTCTCCTCTGAAGATAAAGCATCATCTCTGAAAGTTCCTCTACTTCATAAACCTTCCCATTTCCAAGCTGACTTATGGGATAATTCTGGCAAAACTTACATCTTAAAGGACAGTTTGTAAGAAAGATTGTTCCTGAACCTCTCCAACCAGAAATAGGAGGTTCCTCCCCAAAGTGAAGATTGTAGGACGAGACCATCAATCTATAATCACTTCTACATACTCCTCTTTTACCTGAAAGTCTATCCACAAGGCAGTCTCTTGGGCATATATCACAACTTTTTAATCTACCAAAAAGTTCCTTCCCCCTCCTTTCCACCTCTTTAGAACTAAGAGAAAGATAAGATGGATACATAATTAAATGGTTTTATGGTGATTCATTTCTCTTTTTCGTTCTTTATATAGACAACCATTCTATTGTAAGGAATCTCAATGCCTTCCCTGTCAAATGTTTTCTTCGCCTCCTCAAGGAATCTTCTTCTTGCAGACCATCTCATACCCTTATCAACTTTGGCAAGGACTTTTATAATAATTGAAGAATCTCCAAGTTCATTAACTCCAAGAATTTTTGGTTTATCAAGGATTACTTTCTCCTCTATAAGTTTATCTCCTATACTCATAATAACTTCCTTTGCCCTGTCAATATCTGACTCGTAGGATATGGGAAGCTCAATAACGGTAAATTGATCTCCCACATCATACTTTATTACACTCCTTATCTCTCCATTTGGGATAAGAAAAAGCTTTCCCTCATAGTTTCTTATCTTTGTGGTTCTTATTCCAATTTCTTCCACAGTGCCAGAAATATCACCAATCTCGACAAAATCTCCCACTGAAAAGTAATCCTCAAACAGAATGAACATGCCCGAAATGGCATCTTTAAAGAAAGTCTGACCAGCAAAACCTACTGCTATTCCCCCAACACCTGTAATGGCAAGAAGTGGAGTTGTATCAACATTAAACACCTTGAGTACATACCAGATGAAGAGAAAGATAAGAAGATAATCTGATAGAGAGAAGAAGAGCTTTATAAGTGTTAATCTTTTCTGCCATCCCCTCTTTTTTTTCTTCTCCGAAGAGGTAATGATCTTTCTTTTTATGTAGTTTAATATGTATTTAATGACGAGAAAAACAACTGCTACAGTGACTATCCCCTTTATATAATTAAGGT
>JAGGSY010000010.1 GCA_021158845.1 Caldisericia bacterium | reverse complement strand
GATAGATACTCTGCCACAACATCTATTATTACATAGTGAAATTTAATCCTTTCGTTTTCCTCTTCTATGAGTTCATAGACCTTTGCAATACCAATGGGGTCTATCTCTATCCCTGCTTCTTCAAATACCTCTCTCTTTGCACACTCAAATATCTTTTCTCCAAGCTTCAGGGTGCCACCCGGAAGATTCCACTTCCCTCTTCCTGGCTCATTTCCTCTCTTTTCAATGAGCACATAATCTTTATTAAAAACAATAACACCGATACCAACTACAGGAGAAGATGGAAATATCTTCATGTGCCAATTTCCCAGCTTGAGAGATACTTCCTCTGTTCCTCTGTCAACTCATCTATCTCAAATCCCATTGTTTTTAATTTAATCCTTGCAATCTCATTATCTATATCCTCTGGAACATTGTAAACCTTCTTCTCAAGCTTCCCTCTATTTTCAACGAGAAATTTTACCGACATAAATTGATTTGAGAAACTCATATCCATAACGCTTGATGGATGTCCCTCTGCTGCAGAAAGATTTAGAAGTCTTCCCTCTGCAACAAGGTAGATTCTCTTCCCATTCTTCAGTGTGTATTCAGTTAAATTCTTTCTAATTTCTCTCTTTCCATTGCTTATCCTCTCCAATCCTTCAACATCTATTTCAACATTGAAGTGTCCTGAATTTCCAAGTATTACTCCATCTTTCATCTTCTCAAAGTGCTCCAATCTTATTACATGGTAGTCACCTGTGGCAGTTACAAAGATGTCTCCAATTAGAGATGCCTTTTCCATCTTCATGATCTCAAAACCTTCCATTGCAGCTTCAAGTGCCTTTACAGGATCCACCTCTGTTACAATGACTCTTGCACCCATTCCCCTTGCCCTCTCTGCAATTCCTCTTCCACAGAAACCAAATCCTGCCACAACAAAAACCTTCCCTGCTAAGAGTATGTTTGTTGCCCTGAGGATTCCGTCAATGGTTGACTGTCCTGTTCCAAACCTGTTGTCAAAGAAGTGTTTTGTTTTTGCATCATTAACTGCAATTATTGGGTATGAGAGTACCTTTTCCTTCTCAAGACTCCTCAGTCTTATCACCCCTGTTGTTGTCTCCTCAGTTCCACCAATTATATCTTTAAGGTAGTCCCTCATCTTTGAGTGAAGCATGGATACAAGGTCAGCTCCATCATCCATGGAAATATTTATCCCTTTCTCAATCACCCTTTTTATATTTTTGTAGTACGTCTCCTTATCCTCTCCCCTTACAGCAAAAACAGGAATTTCAAAATCTTTAACAAGACTTGCCGCAACATCATCCTGTGTTGAGAGAGGATTTGATGCGGTAAGATAAACATCTGCACCTGCCTCTTTAAGAGCAATCATTAAATTTGCAGTTTCGCTTGTTACATGAAGACATGCACCAATCTTTATTCCCTTGAAAGGTTTTTTGGGAGCAAACCTCTCTCTTATCTCATTTAAAACCTTCATTTCATTTTTTGCCCATTCAATTTTCAGTTTCCCCTCTCCACTGAGATTGAGATCCTTTACAAAGTAATCCATTCTTTACTCCTTTCTAAAGATTCTTACTAAAAGATGCCATAACTATTGATGACATCAGGAATCTGTATATATCTTTAAAGGAATCTGATTTAAAGGAAATAGTCCTTCCACCTTTCCTCTCTGAATTTGGAATTAAACTTACAAGCTCCGCCTTGATGGTATCAAGGAATGTTATTTCAATATTTATTGGTTTTTCAAATGTAAATGGTTTGATTTTTTCAATTTGCTGAAGGGCAAGTTTTGTATTTTCTTTGAGTTCTTTATGCACCTTTTCTACAGGATAAAGTAAGGCAGAGTATCTACCAATAGATTCCTTTGTCACTACAAAATGCGTTCCCTTTAGATTTTTCTGGGAAAAGTTTTTTAACTTATCATCTCCAGATACAAGGACAACGGGAACAGAGTATTCTCCAAGAAATGCTGCATTTATCTCAGTTTCTCCCACAACCATGCCATTTAACTTTATCTCATATATTGAAGAACTTGAATATGTGTGATCCATCTCTGCATTTTCCGTCCCCACTGGAGCATGGTATCCTATGAATATTCCGGCATCAAAGGTTTCATCTATTCCCTGAACCATATAAAACTTTCTTGGAAAGCCAGAGACAAGTTTTACATTCTTTGGGAGTTTCCCTATATCTATGTTTCTTCCAAAGGAGTGTGAATCGCAGACTAAAATTTCTGAGTTTCCTTCAACTTCCATTATCCCTTCTATTACTGATAGAAGTTCCTCTGTCATAAAGAAACTGATCCTTTCCTGTTTTTCCTTCCAGTATGTAAGTCCTGATATCCCTTCCATGTCAATGGAAATAAATACCTTCATAGCTACCTCCATAATCTATCTAATCCTTTTTACAAAAATTTTACCCCCCTCTACTTTTGTTACAACAATCTTTTTCCCTTTTTCAATGAACTCTCCATCTGTTAAAGCATCATACCTCTTTCCTTCAATTTCCACCACCCCAGCAGGTCTTAGCATCGTAATTGCTTTTCCTTCCTTTCCTTCAAGGTGCTTCTCTTCTTTTACAGCAACATACCCTTCCTTCCTCGTCTCCCTTCTTGCAAGCCCAAGTTTCTTCCATATGGGAAGTTTTGGGAAGAAGAAGAGAAGAACAAGAAAAGAGACAAGGAGAATTAGAGCCACGATACCTATAGTGTGTATTGCACCTACTCCACCACCAAGGGTTAAAAATATGGATATAAAAATAAGAGCAATTCCAGATATTCCTGCTATGCCAAAGCCAGGGATGACAAATATTTCAAGGAGCAGTAGAACAACCCCTGCTATAAACATTAGTGTGTAAAGCCAGTTTCCAATTCCTGCTATCATATGCCCTCCAAAGAATAATGATAATGCAACAAGTCCCATGGTTCCAGGTATTCCAAATCCTGGAGTTGTTGCCTCTATGATTAAACCAAGAAGTCCAACAATTAGTAAAATTTCCCTTACAGTTGAAGATGTGAGAAATCCAGCAACTCTCTCAGATGGGAGAGGAGAGAGATCAGAGATCTCAAATTCATCAAGGTTGAAGTGTGATAGAATATCATTCAAGCTGTTAGATTCATAATCGCTAAATCCCAGTTTCTTTGCCTTTTCGCTGGATAGAGTAAGCAGTTCTCCCCTCTTAACAACTCCCTCAATCTCTATCTCTTTATCAACCATGGAGGCACCAATTTTTGGGTCTCTTCCATTTGCTTCGCATGTGGATTCAAACTCGCCCCTTACTGCAGAAATAGTCTTTTCTGTGGTTGGGATTGGTTCAGCTGCCCCCATACTTGCACCAGATGAGAAGACAATTTTTTTACATGAGAGAGCTATCAAAGCTCCTGCTGACCATGCCCTCCCCTTAATCCATGCTATTGTGGGAACATCCACATGAAGGAGTCTATCCCTTATCTTTGTTGCAGCGTCAAGAGCGCCACCAAATGTATCTATCTCAACAACTATAGCTTTAACTCCTTCCATATCTTTAAGGCATCTATCCACATATTTTGATAGTCCAAGATTTATCTCTCCTTCAATGTGTAAAACAATTACCCTTTCCTTAGAGGCAGATGTTTTACCAATGGATAAGAGGAGTATCAGGAAAATTACTCCCAGTATAATATATTTTCTCATACAGGAATTATAGCATAGATAAACTCTTTACTTTTCTTCTCTCCTCTCCTTCAAAGCTTCAAGAAGGGATGTATCATCTATAGCTTCAAGATATGTGGAACCAGATATCCCCCTCGCAAGGGATGAGATCTTGACTGGATACTTCTTCAGTATCTTTTTAATGTATTCCTTTGTTATATCTCCTTCCCATTGAGGGGAGAGGGCAAAGATCACCTCTTTAACATTCCCCTCCTTCACCCTCTCCTCCAATTCTCTTATGGTCAGGTGTTCTACCCCAACTTTACCATGGGTAGATATGTGACCTCCAAGGACATGGTAAACCCCTTTATAGTAGCCAAGATTTTCTATCCTTACCAAATCCTTTACTTCCTCAACGACAAGAATTGTTGAGTGATCTCTTCCTTCATCTTTACATATACTGCAGATCTCATCCTCTGTAAGGTTAAAGCAAATCTTACACCTCTTTACTTTACTTCTTGCCTCCTCAATGGATTTGATTAGTTCATCCACTCTATCAGGTGACATCCTCAGTATGTAGAGAGCAAGTCTCTCTGCGCTCTTTGGTCCTATCCCAGGAAGCCTCTCAAGAACATCAATTAGTTTAAGTAGACTTTTTGGATACACCTGTTAATTCCACCACCTTCTTTGCTATCTCAAAAAATGCCTTTGATGAGGCAGATTCAGGATTCTTTACGGTTATTGGTTCACCTCTATCTCCCCCCTCTCTCAAGTCAAGTTCCATTGGTATCTTCCCAAGAAGAGGAACCTTTAACGCAATACTCATTGCCTCTCCCCCACCCTCTCCAAATATGTTGTATCTCTTTCCAGAATCAGGGCATATAAAGTAGCTCATATTTTCAATGACACCAAGAAGCTTTACATTTAATTTTTCAAAGGTTTTTGCACTTCTTAAAGCATCAGACACTGCCACTCTCTGTGGCGTTGTTACTACAATGGCGCTTGTCAACGGGAGAGATTGTCCAACTGTAATTGTTGCATCTCCTGTTCCAGGGGGAAGGTCAATTAAGAGGAAATCAAGGTCTCCCCACACTGTGAATTGGAACAATTCCTTTATTGCCTTTGTTACAAGTGGACCTCTCCATATTACAGGAGAACCCTCTCCACTCATCATAAAACCAAGGGACATAACCCTTACACCAAACCTTTCATGGGGTATTATTTTGTTGTCAATACCGTATGGTTTTTCCTTTATCCCAAACATTATTGGTATATTTGGTCCATGTATATCTGCATCAAGAATTCCAGTTCTGTATCCCAATTTTGACAATGCTATGGCAAGGTTCGTTACCACAGTGGATTTGCCAACACCACCCTTTCCAGAGCCAATAGCTATGAGATGCTTAATGTTCCCCTTCTCAAGGATTGGTGGTTTTCCTGTCCAGTTTGGAAATATCTTTTTTATTTCTTCCTCTGTAAGTTTTCCAAATGTAATATTCACCTCTTTGAAACCCAACTCTTTAAGTACCTTTTCAGCGTTGTTCTTCATTTCATTTTTCAGAGGACACTCTGAAACGGTAAGGGCAAGGGTGAAGGAGACTTTGTCATCTTCAACAGTTAGGTCCTTAACCATACCTAAATCCACTATATTTTTTCCTATTTCAGGATCTACAACCTTCCTTAACGCTTTTAAAACCTCTTCTTTCTTCTCCATTTTTTATCTCCTTTAAAATAAGTTTCTTTTTCAATTTTACCATTTTTTGTATGAGTCTTTTTGATAAAGGTTGCTTTTAGAAAAAATTTTTCAAAAATCTATAGGATTTTTTTGATTAAAATTTAACATTTTATGGTATAATTGTTATGAAAAATTTTTAGGAGGTGAAAAATGGCAGAGAACATGAAAGCTACATTGGATGAATTTATGGGAGCACTTGGAGAGCTAAAAAAGACTCATCCAGAGTATGTGAAACTCTTTATTGACCTTGTTCATGGAATTGAAGGAGAAGGCAAGCTCTCAACAAAGGTTAAAGAACTCATCTCTGTTGCACTTGCTGTAAATGCAAGATGTAAATACTGCATTGCCTTCCATACAAACAACGCATTGAAAGCTGGAGCAACAAAGGAGGAGATAATTGAAGCAGGTTTTGTTGGAGCATTGATGGGTGGTGGACCAGCTCTAACATACCTTACATTGCTCATTAAAGCACTTGAAGACCTTAAGTAAGGTTAATCTTTCCACATCTTATAGGGGGCTTTTGCCCCCTCATTTATTTTTTGTATTATAATAAAACTAAACTCTAACTAAAAATAGGAGGAAAAAGATGGACATACTCACCTTGAACTGTGGAAGTTCTTCTGTTAAGTATTTACTTTACAGCTGGGACAAGAAGAGAACCCTTGCAAGAGGAATTGTGGAGAGAGTAACTATTGGGGGTTCATTTATAAGACATCTTGTTCCAGGAAGAAAAGAAGTGAAAATTGAGCATGAGTGTCCTGATCATAGAGAGGCAATAAAACTCATAATTGACACCCTTCTTGATCCAGAGATAGGTGCCATTAAAGACCTCAAAAGCATTAAGGGTGTAGGTCACAGAATGGTTCATGGTGGTGAGAAGTTTGCCAAATCTGTGATTATTGATGAGGAATTTTTAAAAGTCTTTGAAGAACTTTCCCCCCTCGCTCCCCTCCACAATCCACCAAACCTCATGGGAGTTAGAGCTGCAAAGGAGATTCTCCCAGATGTTCCCCACTGTGCAATAATGGATACTGCATGGCATCAAACAATGCCTAAACATGCATACATCTATGCACTTCCATATGAGTGGTATGAGAAGTATGGAGTTCGTAGGTATGGATTTCACGGAACATCCCTTCTGTATGTAGCCAAGAGAGCGGCAGTACTACTTGGTAAAGATCCCTTTGAGACAAACCTTATCTCACTTCACATTGGAAATGGAGCAAGTGCAGATGCAGTAAAGAATGGTATTTCAGTGGATACCTCTATGGGACTTACACCCCTTGAAGGACTTGTCATGGGGACAAGGGCAGGAGACCATGATGCAGGAATAGATTTCTTCATGATGAGAAAGGAGAACCTTACCGTTGATGAGATTGATAAAATTTTAAATAAGAAGAGCGGACTCCTTGGTATCACTGGGAAGTATGCAGATAGGAGAGATATTGAGAAGGCAGCAAGAGAAGGAGATGAGAGGGCTCAACTTGCCATTGAGATTGAAGCCTATAGACTCAAAAAGTACATCGGTGCCTACTTTGCAGTTCTTGGAAGAGTTGATGCCATTGTATTCACCGCAGGTGTTGGTGAGATGAGTTCAACAATAAGAGGTAAAGCATTGGATGGGCTTGAAGGACTTGGAATAATCTATGATAAGAGGAAGAATGAACTTGCAAGGACAAGAAATGCAGAAACAGAGATAACTGGAGAGGGTTCAAAGGTGAGAATATTTGTCATACCCACAGATGAAGAGATAGTTTTTGTTGAGGATACTGTGGCTTTGATTGAAGGTAGATACGATGTTCATACAAGGTTTAAGTATTCATTTGAAGACCCAAATTACAGAAACCTTGAAAGGGAGGAAGCTTTAAAGGAAGAACTCAAGGAGAAGCCAGAATTAGCCGAAGTCATAGTAAGGCCGCCTGGACAGAAATAGATTTAGAGGGAAAACCCCTCCTTTTTAATTTTATATGAAAGTTGAACTTATATATATAACACCAAATCCAGAAAAGGTGATTGAAGAAGCAGGTAGAACCTCCTACCAATCCTTTAACAGAATGGAAGAGGGAAGTGGAAAAAAGTTTATAAGAATGATAATTGATCTTGGACACCTCTCTGTTATTGAACATGCAGTGGCAAGCTTTAGAATCAGCGATGTATCACGGAGTCTTACCCATCAACTTGTAAGACACAGACTTGCATCTTTTACCCAGAAGTCTCAAAGATATGTGGATGAAAGAAACTTTACCTTTGTTGAGCCACCGAAGGTAAAGAAAAATCCTAAGGCACATAAAATTTATTTAAACTTTATGGAGAGTGTGAGAGAAACATACAAAAAATTGAGAGATTTAAAAATTCCAAAGGAGGATGCAAGATTTGTGCTTCCCAATGCAACCACAACAGAAATTGTAATTACTGCCAATTTAAGGGAGTGGCGACACATAGTTGAACTCAGAGGAAGTGAACATGCTCAATGGGAGATAAGGAGGATGACAATAGAGATTCTTAAGATACTGAAGAGGGAAGCTCCAACAGTTTTTGAAGATTTTGTTATAGTTGGGGATCATGTGGAAAGGAGGAAGAATGTTAAAGAATGATAAGTGGATAAAAAGAATGGCAAAGGAGAAGAGAATCATAGAGCCATTTGAGGAGAAGCAGGTTAAGAAAGGCGTTATCTCTTTTGGACTTTCATCCTATGGTTATGATATAAGGCTCTCAGATGAATTTAAAATCTTTACAAATGTCTTTAACTCAATTGTAGATCCAAAGAACTTTGATCCAAAGAGTTTTGTGGATTTTAAAGGAGAAGTTTGCGTCATACCACCAAACTCCTTTGTTCTTGGGAAAAGTCTTGAGTACTTTAGGATTCCGAGAGATGTTCTTGGAATATGTGTTGGAAAGTCCACCTATGCAAGATGCGGAATCATTGTGAACATAACCCCTCTTGAACCGATGTGGCGAGGCTATCTAACTATAGAGATATCAAATACTACACCTCTTCCTGTGAAGGTTTATGCAAATGAAGGTATAGCACAGGTTATATTTCTTGGTGCAGAGGAGGAGTGTGAGGTAAGCTATAAGGATAAGAAAGGCAAATATCAGGAACAGAAAGGTATAGAATTGCCAAAGATTGATAAGTAATTAGATTCTTCTTCTAAA
>JAGGSY010000009.1:12500-15765 GCA_021158845.1 Caldisericia bacterium | reverse complement strand
TAATTATCTTTTTTATTTTATTTCTTTGAATATGACCTATAAAATGCCATTCAACCTTTTTTTCAATAAGTGGATAAACCTTTAAAGCTTCCTGCACATAGTTTTCTCCAATTACTTCAACTCCTCCCTCAATTGCCGCATTTATCTCCTCATAAGTCCTTGATTTACAGGCAGCAAGAAGAGTAATTCCCTCTGGAATCTCCGAAAGAATTCTTTTCACATTCTGAATAATTTTTTCCCTTTCCACAGAATAAATTTTACCACTTTATAAAAATTTAAAAAGGGCCCTGGCAACGACCTACTCTCCCGAGGGGTTTCCCTCCTCAGTACCATCGGCGCTGGCGGGCTTAACTTCCGGGTTCGGAATGGAGCCGGGTGTTTCCCCGCCGCTATGATCACCAGAGCCCTTATCTATTTAATCACCTTGAAAATCAGAGACTTGATACTAACCTCTCGACTTGAACCTAAGTCAAGTCCTCGGCCTATTAGTACCCATCAGCTAAGTGGGTCACCCCACTTACACCTTGGGCCTATCAACCTGGTAGTCTCCCAGGGGCCTTACTCCTCCTTAACGGAGGATGGGAGATCTTATCTTGGAGTGGGCTTCACGCTTAGATGCTTTCAGCGTTTATCCCGTAGGGACATAGCTACCCGGCGCCTGCTCCTGGCGGAACAGCCGGTACACCAGAGGTCCCCTCACCCCGGTCCTCTCGTACTAGGGGTGAACCTCCTCAAATCTCCAGCGCCTGCAGCGGATTAGGTCCGAACTGTCTCACGACGTTCTGAACCCAGCTCGCGTACCGCTTTAATGGGCGAACAGCCCAACCCTTGGGACCTTCTCCAGCCCCAGGATGCGATGAGCCGACATCGAGGTGCCAAACCTCCCCGTCGATGTGGACTCTTGGGGGAGATCAGCCTGTTATCCCCGAGGTAACTTTTATCCGTTGAGCGATGGCACTTCCACACGTAGCCACCGGATCACTAAGCCCCACTTTCGTGACTGCTTGACCTGTCGGTCTATGCAGTAAAGCACCCTTATGCCTTTGCACTCTACGCGCGATTTCCAACCGCGCTGAGGGTACCTTTGGGCGCCTCCGTTACCTTTTAGGAGGCGACCGCCCCAGTCAAACTACCCGCCTGACACTGTCCCTCTACCCGATTCAGGGTTAGAGGTTAGAATCCTAACATACCAAGGGTGGTATTCCAAGGGCGGCTCCACCAGAGCTGGCGCCCTGGCTTCACAGCCTCCCACCTATCCTATACATGGCATGCCAGAATCCAATGCCAAGTTGTAGTAAAGCTCTCGGGGTCTTTCCGTCCTGCTGCAGGTAGTCCGCATCTGCACGGACACTGCTATTTCACCGGATCCCTCGTCGAGACAGCGCTCAGGTCGTTATACCTTTCATGCGCGTCGGAACTTACCCGACAAGGTATTTCGCTACCATAGGACCGTTCGTTTATGTTACCCTTCTTCACTTTAAGTGAAGGGCGATCAGCCAGAGCTTGGCTGATCCTCCGTATCGCTACGGAGACCGGACTATATCATCATCCCTTTTACGGGATGCCTGGCGTATAGTCTCTGAGGATTCTTCCAGGGAAGAGATGATGTAATCTTTGTCATACCTTCTCTTAGAGTTATCTTCATTTATCTCCTCTCTAAGTTTTACAATCTCCTCTATTCCTTCCTTGGTTAAATGCTTTCCTTCCTTAACCAATTCAAGTATCTTCTTAAACTTGGAGAAGGCTTTTTTCTTTCTCTGAGAGAGAAACCTGTACTTTTCAAAGAAGGGAACAACTTTTTCTGAAAGAGAATTTATGTTTGTTACCTCAAAATACCACACACCATCCTTTCTCTGCCTTAAAGTTCCACATCCAAGATGTCTCTTAAAGAGAGCAAGAATTACTTTTTCCTTCTGAGAAACATTGAAAGATAGACTCACCTTCCACTTATTTCTGTAATCTTTACGAGGTCTTAGAGAGACATTGAAACTTCCTTCTCCATCAGCAAAACCTGCAAGATACCATCCTATCTTTGGGGGAACTTTAACCTTCTTTTGATTCACAAGCCCTCCTTTTCTCTCCCTGGAAGTCTTTCCTGCTGATTACCCGCACCTCACGGATTGTCACTGCCTCGTTATAAAGAGGCGAGTACCGGAGGATACACCGGGCTTCCCAGCATATAGCCAGGTTTTATAACTACAGGGTCCAACCTATAGTTACGGCCGCCGTTCACCGGGGCTTAAGTTCGGAGCTTCGCCACCCGAAGGTGGCTAACCCCTCCCCATAACCTTCCGGCACTGGGCAGGCCTCAGCCCCTATACATCGCCTTACGGCTTTGCAGAGACCTGTGTTTTTGTTAAACAGTCGCCCGAGCCAATTACCTGCGGCTCCTGAGAGCTTCGGTAGAAAATTTACCTACACTCTCGGGAGCACCCCTTCTCCCGAAGTTACGGGGCCAACTTGCCGAGTTCCTTGACGAGGGTTCTTCCGCGCGCCTTGGGACTCTTATCCCCGCCTACCTGTGTTGGATTGCGGTACGGTCACCCATTCTCCAATGCTAGGGGTTTTTCTTGCAAGTATGGAATCAGCCACTTCGCAGCTGGTTACCCAGCCGCTCCCCATCACCTCTCGGGGTTAACGCGTCCACGGATTTGCCTATGGACGCCCCCTACAGGCTTGGACAGGGTATTCCATCACCCTGCAGGCCTATCCTCCTTGACCACCCCATCGCTTTTTGCGGAGAATAGGTGGTGCCGGAATATTAACCGGCTCTCCATCACCTACGCCTTTCGGCCTCGGCTTAGGACCGACTAACCCTGGGCGGACGAGCCTTCCCCAGGAAACCTTAGGCTTACGGCGGAAGGGATTCTCACCCTTCTTTTCGCTACTCAAGCCAGCATTCTCACTTCCTACCGCTCCAGTGCTCCTTACGGTACACCTTCACCGCAGTAGGAACGCTCCCCTACCATCAGAGAGATAGATCAAATTGATCTTCTCTCTGATCCACCGCTTCGGTTGGAAGCTTAGTCCCGTACATTTTCGGCGCAGGACCGCTCGACTAGTGAGCTGTTACGCACTCTTTAAAGGATGGCTGCTTCTAAGCCAACCTCCTAGCTGTCTAAGCAGCCCCACCTCCTTTTCAAAAACACTTAGCTTCCATTAGGGACCTTAGCGGGTGGTCTGGGCTGTTACCCTCTCGAAAACGGAGCTTTTCCCCCGCTTTCTCACTCCCGGGATAAGTAGGAGCGGCATTCGGAGTTTGGTT
>JAGGSY010000009.1:0-10000 GCA_021158845.1 Caldisericia bacterium | reverse complement strand
CCTCTCTGGAGGGTATAGGGTATTGATCCACCTTTCGGTGGGGTATCCCCTTCCTCGGGGGAGGTTACCCACGTGTTACTCACCCGTTCGCCGCTCGCCAGCACCTCTATCCGAAGATAGAGGCCTGCTGCCGCTCGACTTGCATGCATTAGGCACGCCGCCAGCGTTCGTCCTGAGCCAAGATCAAACTCTCCAAGGTGAAACTCACATAGGTTTCATCCTATAAAGAGTTAATTTAGCTTAGGTTCGCAAGGCACAGATACTGCTTAGTTTTCAAGGTGCAAATCTCTTTTTCCAAAGAAATTTTATCAAAAATTGTGAGGTTGTCAAGCAATTTTTAAGTTTAACAAAAAAAGTTACTTTGTCAAGTAAATCGGAAAAACTCAATTGTCAAACTTCAACTTTTCAGGGATAATCATTTTAACAAAAAATTACAAACTGTCAAGAGGTCTCTCAATTCTCTCAACTCCTATATAAGGAACAAGCGCCTGTGGGATTCTCACACTTCTGTTGGCATCCTGATAATTCTCAAGAATTGCAGCAGTTGTTCTTCCAATAGCAACACCAGAGCCATTTAAAGTATGGACAAATTCTAATCTTCCACTCTCCTTTCTTCTAAACCTTGTGTTCATTCTCCTTGCCTGAAAATCTGTGCAGTTGGAGCAGGAAGAAATCTCCACATATCTATTGTAGGATGGCATCCACACCTCTATATCATAGGTCTTTGAAGCTGAAAAACCTGACATATCCCCGGTGGAAAGAAGAACAACTCTATATGGAAGTTCAAGCCTCTTTAACACTTCCTCTGCCTCTGATACAAGTTTCTCAAGTTCCTTATAAGAATTCTCTGGTTTAACTATCTTAACCATCTCCACTTTATTGAACTGATGAACCCTTATAAGCCCTCTTGTATCCTTTCCAGCAGCTCCTGCCTCTTTTCTAAAACATGCTGTATAGGCAGTGTAATACTTTGGAAGTTCATCCTCAGATAAGATCTCTCCCTTGTGAAGATTGGTTAGAGGAACCTCTGCCGTGGGAATAAGCCAAAGGTCCTCTCCTTCAACCTTGTACATATCATCTCCAAATTTTGGAAGCTGTCCAGTTCCAAGCATGATATCACTTCTCACAAGGAAAGGAGGGAAAACTTCAGTGTATCCATGCTCCTTAACATGGAGATCCAGCATGAAGTTTATAAGTGCTCTCTCAAGGGATGCCCCAAGACCTTTATACAGAGAAAACCTTGAACCAGAAAGCTTACTTGCCCTCTCCTGATCAAGAATGTCAAGGATCTTTCCTATTTCCCAATGAGGGAGTGGTTCAAAATCAAACTCTCTTGGTTTTCCCCATCTTCTAATCTCAACATTTGCCTTATCATCAAGACCAACAGGAACAGACTCATGAGGGATATTCGGTATAGTTAAAGCTAAATCTATAAGCTCTCTTTCAACCTCCTTTAATTTTTTATCCAGATCATCTATCCTGTCTGAGAGTTTTTTTGATTCCTTTAGTAAATCCTCTACATCCCCACCTTTACTTTTGAGTCTTCCAATCTCCTTTGATTTTATGTTGAGTTCATGCTTGAGTTCTTCAACCTCTCTTATTATTCTCAATCTCTCCCTATCAAGCTCCAAAAATTTATCAAGATTCTCATCACTGTATCCTCTCTTCTTTATCGCTTCCCTCACAACCTCTGGATTCTTTCTTATAAATTTTATGTCAAGCATCTTTTCCTCCGTTAGGTTTTGTATTATTATTAGTATAGCAAATTTATAATCTGATTATAAAACCTTGAAAGGAGGTGAGAATTTTTAAATTTTACAAAAATCAAAGAAAGGAGTGAGCTGAAATGAAAAAAATTTTAACCTTTTTATTAGTGTTAATCTTAATCCTTACAGCTTTACCATTTTTGGGAGTTAGAGCTTCAAGTGGTGAGAAGATAAGGGTTATAATTCAGTTTGAGAAACCATCTTATGCAGAGTATCTGAAATCTCACAAAGTTTTTCCCATGTCTACTTTTACAAAAGAAACATACATCAATACTCTTAGAAAAGAACATGAAAACATTCTCTCAGAGGCTATCAGCAGGGGAATCTATATTAAAAAGAGATGGGATTACTTCCTCGCTTACAATGGTGTGGGTGCAGAGGTAGATAAAGATCAGATTGAAAACTTAAAAAGAGTTCCTGGAGTTAAGAATGTCTTTATAGCAAAGACATTTAAACCAGCTACAGATCTTTTTGTTCCCTTGCTTAGAGCTCCAGAAGTTTGGGAGATGAAAGATGGGAATGGTCTTCCTGTAACTGGAAAGGGTATGAAGATAGGGATAATAGATACAGGAATAGATTACAATCATCCAGACCTTGGAGGACCAGGCTTTCCAAATGATAAGGTTGTTGGGGGATACGACTTTGCAGACGATGATGATGATCCAATGGATCCACCTGAGCAGGGACATGGAACAGCAGTTGCTGGAATTGCTGCAGGAAATGGGAAAGTGAAAGGAATGGCACCTGATGCCCTTCTCTATGCCTATAAAGTATTCTCCAACCAGGGAGGAGCAAGCGAAGATGATATTATTGCAGCAGTTGAGCAGGCATTGAAGGATGGATGCACTGCAGTTAATCTCTCTCTTGGAAGTCCTGAGGGAGAGAGTGAAGGAACTCCAGAACTTGATGCCATGAACAATGCAGTGGATTTGGGATTAATCGTGGTAGCTGCCGCAGGAAATGAAGGTATAAGAAGTAAGGAACTTCGCTGGCCCATTTCAGCTCCGGGAAGTGCAAAGAAAGCTATCTCTGTTGCAGCAAGTGATGAAGGTGGCGGGAGTGTGAATATTGTATCACCTGCTGGATTTGAGGATAGATTTATTCCATTTACTTATGGTGATGGAGTTCCTGAATTTGAGGAAGGTAAAGAGTATGAACTTGTCGAATGTGGATATGGAAGGGAAAAAGATTTTAAAGGGAAGGACCTTACTGGAAAACTTGCCCTAATAAAGAGGGGACCGCTTTATCCTGAGGACGCCCTTCTCTTTGAAACCAAGTATTTCAATGCCCTCTCACATGGAGCTGAAGGAATTGTGGTCTATAATTGTGCTCCAGGACCTTTAATAACCATGGAACTGGGTCTTGACAACCATCCTGGAGTAGAGTTGAAACCGGCAGTATTTATAATGGAAGAGGACGGAAAACTACTTAAATCTCTGCTTGAGAGTGGTGCTCCACTCAAAGTCTCTTTCTCCAGAAAATACAGACCCAACCACCTAATAGCTGATTTCTCCTCCCAAGGACCAACACCTGATGGAGTGTTTAAACCAGAAATTTCAGCACCAGGAACAAACACATTTACAACAGCACCTGAAGGTAAATATACCTATGGATTTGGTGGAACATCAGGGGCAACTCCATTCACAACAGGCGCAACTGTTCTTATTAAACAACTTCATCCAGACTGGACACCAGAGGATATTAAAACCTCTCTAATGAACAATGCCTTTATATTAGAAAATCCAAACAACAAACTTCCCTTCTCTTGGACAGATCAGGGAGCTGGAAGAGTAGATGTGTATGCTGCTGCAACAACTCCACTCCTTATAAAACCCTTTGATCTTTTGCTTAAACCAGAAAAATCTGCTCTATCCGATAAGGAAGAGGGAATCACCTTTGAGGTAAAGAATGTATCAGATAAGGATATCACTTTCTCTGTATCATCTGAAGTAATTTCAATGGTAGAAGGCATCACTCTCTCTTATATGGATGAGGAAAAAACATTCACTGTTAAGCCAGGTGAAACTACCACAGTGCCCTTCACATACAGTATAGAT
The DNA here is from genome assembly GCA_021158845.1 of Caldisericia bacterium. NCBI lineage: Bacteria > Pseudomonadati > Caldisericota > Caldisericia > Caldisericia bacterium. The sequence goes on along the minus strand of JAGGSY010000009.1, from coordinate 6,177 downwards.
GATAAACTACCAGACAATTACTATGAAGGGATAGTTTACTTCAAAACAGAGGATAGAACCCTACATGTTCCAATAGTTATTCAAAAAGGACTTCCAAAACCACCGAAGAAAGTTCTTGAAGATGTTTCTATAACTCCAAGGAAATTCTCTCCAAATGGTGATGGTGTAGATGATACAATGACTTTCCATTTTAAGTTAAGTCTCGGAGAGAAAGGACTTTTCCATGAAGAATCTTATAGAAGTAGAGTTACCGGAGTGATAATAGATATTCTCGATGAAAAAGGTAAGACAGCCCTTAAGAGCATATATCACAAAGTTCTAATGACAGGTGAGTATGAGTTTGTATGGGATGGAAGAGACATAGATGGAAACTTCTTCCTTGATAATGGGCGTTATCAATACAAAATTTACTCAGTAACAATCCAGAGTGGAGACCAATTGAAACTTGTAGAAGAGGGAGCCAAAACCGGCTACTTTACAGTGGAGGGAGTTGCATTCCCCGCAGTGAAACTTACTGGAAGAGATAGCGTGCCCAAAAATACAGAATTTACTATTGATGTTCTTGCCAAAGCCGCTGTTGATCTGAAGAGAGTAATAGCAGAACTTGATTTTGATCCTGAATATCTTGAGGTGGTAGAAGTTACACCTGGAGACTTCCTTAAACAAGGAGAAGTAAATGTGACAGTAACTCCAGAGATAGATAAAGAAAATGGTAAGTTGAAGGTGACAGTTGAAAGAGATGCTGGAAAAGGTGTTTCTGGAGAAGGTGTTGTATTTAGAGTAAGGTTTAAAGCTCTAAAGGATGGAGGAGTAAAAATTTCACTTACAAGATTCACAGGATACGATAGCGAAAATAGGCCAATGAACTTCCTCCTTTCTGAAAAAGTTATTAAAATAACACTTCTTATGGGTGACATAAATGAAGATGGGAAAGTAGATTCCAGTGATTTAATGATTTTTGCTCAAGCTTTTGGTTCAGAGGAAGGTGATCCAAACTGGAACGAAAAATGTGATTTTAATGGTGATGGAAAGGTAGATACAGAAGACCTTCTCCTCCTTGCACAGAATTTTGGAAATGTTGCACCATAAAAGGTAAAATGAGATTTTTAAAGGGAGGAGAATCTCCTCCCTTTATTTTTTATTTCTAAATTCTCTTATCCCCGCCTCAAATACATCTAAGAAATACTCAATCTCTTCAAAGGTATTAAACTTTCCAAGGGAGATTCTTATTGTGCTAAAGTAAAGGTCCTCTGGAATCCCTATAGCTTTTAACACATGAGAGGGAGTCTTTTTCTTGGCACTACATGCAGGACCAGCAGAAACAATTATTCCATTAAGTCCAAGATAAAGAAGCATTTTCTCCGCCTTAACACCTTCCATTGAAATATTAATATTTCCTGGAAGTCTTTTCTCAGGATGACCATTTATATAAATTCCTTCTATCTTTTCAAACCTTTCAAGAATATAGTTCTTTAACTCCAAAACCTCCCTCATCTCTTTGTCCATTTCAGATAGACCAATCTTTGCAGCTTCACCCATCCCGATTATCCCAGGAACATTGTGAGTTCCAGCACGAAAACCTCTCTCCTGATGTCCACCATCCATAAAAGGTTCAATTTTAACTCCCTCCCTTATATACAGAGCACCGATACCCTTTGGTCCATAAAATTTGTGGGCAGACATTGAAAGTAAATCAACATTCATCTCTTCAACATCAATGGGTATGTGTGCAGCTGTCTGAACAGCATCTGTGTGAAAAATAACTTCCTTCTCCCTTGCTATCTCTCCAATCTCTTTTATAGGTTCTATGGTGCCTATCTCATTGTTTGCGTGCATAACAGAAATTAGTATAGTCTTACCAGTAATGAGCTTTCTTACTTCATCAGGATCAACCATCCCAAACCTATCCACATGTAAAAACTTGACACTAAAACCCCACTTTCTAACAGTTTCAAGAGAAGAGAGAACCGCTTTATGCTCAATGGGGGTTGATATTATTTCTCCTTTCCTCTCCCAATTTGCCAAACAGACACCTTTTATAGCCCAATTGTCAGATTCAGTTCCTCCTGAGGTAAAGTATATCTCTTTCCTTGAAGCATTTATTAGATCAGCTACCTCCTTCCTTGCCTTCTCAATTTCAGCTTCCACTTCCTTTGCACCTGGAGAATAGAAGGAGGTCATGGGATTCTCATACAGGTTTCTGAAGAACCTGCTGAACCTGTATAACACTCTTCCATCCACTCTTGTTGTTGCTGCATTGTTTAAATACACATACATTCTTTCTCTCCGTTACATGTATCTTTTCTTTGCTACTTCCAATATTTTTAATACAAATTCGTTATATGAGAAACCAGACTTCTCAGCCATTTTTAAAATATCAGAGTAGTCTGGAACAAGAAGGGGAAGAGAGTTTACTTCAAGAATGAAGTAATCATCACCCTTAATTCTTATATCCATTCTTGCATAGTCTCTCAGCCCAAGGGCATAAAAGGCAAGTTTCCCTGCCTCCTCCACTTTCTTGTATACATCCTTGGATAATCTTGCTGGACAGTAGTACTTAAGCTCTCTGTCAAGCTCATTCTTAACTCTGTAGGAATAAAACTTTTCCATTCCATCTGGAAGAGCTGAAAAATCTATTTCAAGCAAAGGAAGAACCTGAGCATCTTTGCCGTTACCTATTATACCAAGGGTAACTTCTGTTCCATCAATAAACTCCTCTACAAGCGCAGGCTCATTGAATTCTTCATGGATTTTCTTAACCTGTCTTTTTAAGGACTCTCTATCATAAACTACAGAATCCTTTGTTAATCCAAGGGCGCTCCCCTCTCTAACAGGTTTTACAATGAGTGGGAAGGAAGCTGAAAAAGTTTCAGGAATATCCTCACCTTCCCTCACAACAAAAAATTTTGCAGTATTTACCCCATAATGAGAAATCACCATCTTTGTTATACTCTTATCAAGACACAAGGAATGTGAAAAGGCACTGGATCCTGTATATGGAATATTCATAAGATCAAGTATAGCTGGGACATGGACCTGTCTTGTATCTCTCCCTCCGGAGGTAGCAAGGTTGAAGACAAAATCAACATCTTTAACATTCCTCATGAAATCTTCATCAAAGGGAATCAAACTAACATCGTATTCCTCAGATAGAGCATCCTTTACAGCTTCAACCATTTTTTCCTTGTTCTTTGTTAAAACTTTGTCATGCACAACCCCAACCTTTCTTACATCCATTTTAGCCTCCTTATTCTTTCCTTTTCAGTTAGAATATTTCCGTCTTCATCCACTGCGAAGTTAGCGCCATTTATAACCTGAGTTATAACCTCTCCCTTTGCCACAGAGAATCCCACAAGGCCCGGTGCATCCATTATCCCTGTTTTAACTGCAGCAAAAAGCACCTCTGGATCAAGCAAGGGATCCTTTTTACCTTTTCCCAATTCCTCCACTGCCTCCTTTATCACCATGGCTTCCTCTTTAAGTTCTTTTACCCTTCTATCAACCTCTGGATCCTCTCTGAAATCGGGTAAACCAGACTTTGCCAGGATATTTGCCCTCTTCACCATCTTCACGCTCTCTATTATCTCCTTGCTCGTTGCTCTTTTTATTGCCTCACAATAGGAGACAACATGAATTATGTGAGGCTCAAGATATGAACCATAGAACATGGAGGAGACAAGTTGCCCCATAGCTCTAAAGGGATCGGCAGGGAAGGAGAGAAGTCCTGTTCTTATCATTCTATAAGGAATAAAATTCTCATCTTTAAGAGATTCAACAAGCTCAATCTTTGCAAGCATCTTTGCGATATCCATCTTAGGAGAAAGGTTTGGAGGAGTATTTAACATATACTGCTGAACATACCACTTAACACCAAGTTTTTTGGCTATGTAGGCAACAAGATAGGCATCAAAAACAGCTAAGGCATCGTGGGCATTCCTAAGTTCCCACTGATGTGAATCATTCACCTCAACTGGTACAGAATTCTCTGCATTCCACCTTATCGCCTCCATATTCTCCTTTATTGCTGAGAGAAGAGGCCTATCTGATCTTTTATCAAGGTCAGAATACCAGAAAATTGGAATTGCTGCCCATGCATTGTTAATTGTCTCTTTCAAAATCTTTGCAAACTTTACAAGATTCCTTGTACCTGCATAGCAGCGCATGAGGGGGTAATTCCCTCTTCTTGATGCCTCAAAAAGTTTCCTAAAATCCTCAACACTTCTTATGGGGGCTCCACCAGCACCATCCTGCTTTGGATCCATTTTCTCTGGTTCAAAGAAGTAACTCTGGCAGTTCTGATCTGGGGCAATGGATATTATGTCAAGAAGTTTACTCTCCGAAAGTTTTTTAATCTCCTCTATGGTTTCCTCAAGGGTTGGAAGACCTATGTGGTGCCTTATCAGTGGATATGGTGATTTAAACTCTATCCTCTCAGGCAGAGTTTGAGGAAAATCCTCCTCTTTAACAGGAACTTTTCCTCCTCTAAGAAACTGAACAACATCTTCTATCTCTTCAGTTCCATCAAACACCTTTTCAAATAAAGGATACTCTCTTGCAACTTTTCCTGTCTCTATTGTGCCACCAAAAACGAACTTTATATTTTCTGTGTCTATCTCCTTTAGCTTTTTTATAAATTCTTCAAGTAGTTTCTTTAAAGGTTCCTTTCCAAGCCTGTATCCTATGGATACTATGTTTGGTTTTGTTTCAATTATGGCACCTATTAATTTATCAATAGGAACTGCCCCCCCAAGATATATAACTCTATACCCCTCCTTTTTCGCAAGCTCAAGGAAGTTAAGTAGTCCTGCCACATGTATATCACTTCCAATCTCTGCTCCAAGAATCTTCTTACTCATCACCCTCCTCCACAATCCTTATAATTTCCTTAACCTTCTTACCTTTAAGACCAAGATTCTCAACAGTTCTTCCCTCTTTACAGAAATCCCTCCCCATCATAATGTTGGCAAGTTGAATAACTGAATTTATTGTGGGTGTCTTTATCCCCAATTCTCTACCAAAGGAGGCAATGGGAACGAGACTCATTGGAACATCCTCAAGAATGTATCTGTTCTGTATGCTCGGTGGCGCCATTATACCCTGATACCCAGAGTTGTTGTGTATAGCTTCATATAAATTACTTCCCACAACATCATAGGCATACTGGAGCCATCTTAAGGCGGTAAGAGGCTCTATACCAAACCTCCCCATTACATCGCATCTCTCTCTGTCAACTGCCTCAAGAACCTTTGCCACAGAAGGAGTTATTCCCTCAAGATAGAATTCAAATTTACCTGCTGTGGATTCAATTCTTGCAGCATTAAGAATGAGAGATGCAGGATGGAAAACTGCTCCTATGTTGTTGAAACTCGTGTAAAGAACATTTGGTGCAATTTCAAACTCTGGGAGAACTTTATTTAAAACCTCTTTAAGTTCAGGATTCCTCTTTGCTGGAAGAGCAGCAACAGGAACAGCATTTTTCATCTTAAATATCTTAACCACTCCTGGATTGGACATACGGGATGCAAATACAAAAGTCTGAGCCTCTGCTATTATCACATCCTTCTTAACTCCAAGTCTTTTAAATACGCTTCTAAACTCCAAAGCTCCACCAGTCCTCCCAGGATTTAAGACAATTATTTGACCATCCTCAACATACGGAGCCATCCTCTCAGCAATAGGTCTATGGGCAAAGGCTGGAAGAACTACCATTAGAAGTTTCCTTCCCTGTATAGCTTTCTTTATGTCTGTTGTAGCAAAGGCAATCTCAAATGTACCTTTAAAATCTGTATCCTCAACCTTTATCTTTCTTGTAGAAATAATAGGTGCTATTCTCCATTCACTTCTATTGTAAAGACTTACATCAAAGCCCTTCATGGCAAAATATGCGGCAAGCGCCTGTCCCCCGTTACCCGCCCCAATGACAGAAATAGTAATCATGGCTTTCACCTCCTATTTGGGAAATTTTATAATCTATTATAATAATACCATATGAAGAACCTTAAGAAAAATATTATATTCGGTATAAGCTTAAGTATTGGAGTGATAATAGTCATCCTCATCATCTCTATAATGAAAGAGGGAAGAGAGGTACTTTTACTGAAAATTAACATGAAATCCCTCTTTTTAACTATTTTCATTGTAATATCCTTATGGTTTATGGATGGATTGAGATTATAC
>JAGGSY010000008.1 GCA_021158845.1 Caldisericia bacterium | reverse complement strand
ATCTATTATATTAAAGGAGAGAATATCTTCTATAACCTCATCCATGTTAAGGAGCGTTGAGTTTGTAAGAAGCACCTGGGGAATGTCTTTTTTTATTTCCCTTATTCTGTCTGATACTTCTTTTATGTTTCTTGCAAGGGTAGGCTCCCCAGCACCTGAAAATGTAATTACTTCAAAATTCTCTCTCAAGTGTTTTTTAAATTCATGAATAATTTTGTCTGTGGGAACGAAGATTGTTCTCTCATTTTCATATATTCCCTCTTTTCCCAATTCACAGTAAATACAGGAAAAGGTGCATATTCTTGGAATCTCTCCAAGAAGATTTATTCCAAGTGATTTTCCAAATCTCCACGACTTTACAGGCCCATAAACTATCTCTTTCATTAAGATAATAATACCACAACCTCTTGACAAATTTTTATAATTTATTATAATAATAATTGAAAAATATAAATCTTCAGGAAAGGAGGTGATGGGTATGGCACTCAGAAGATGGGAACCATGGGACTTTGATGTCTTTCCTGAAATAGAATCACTTCATGAGGAGATAGACAGACTCTTTACTGATTTCCTCTCTCCAAGAAGAAGGAGAGGGAAAGAACCCATGATTTGGCAACCAAGAGTGGACTTATATGAAACTGAGAATGATGTAATACTTAAAGCAGAACTTCCTGGTATAGATAAGAAGGATCTTGAAGTTACAGTAACTGAGGATAGTGTTCATATTAAAGGAGAAAAGAAAGAAGAAACTGAAGTAAAAAAGGAGAATTACTATAGAAAAGAGATATCATTTGGAAGGTTTGAAAGGATTATACCGCTTCCTATAGAGGTAGAACCAGACAAGGCAAATGCTAAATTTGACAAGGGTATTCTTGAAATAAAGATTCCAAAGAAGGAAGAGGCAAAGAAAAAGGTTAAAAAGATTGAACTTTAGGGTGCAGAAAGCACCCTATTTTTTTATTTTTGTTTCAATAAAATTGACCACACTCTCCATATCTGAGAGGGTTTCTAATTCCTCATCCTCAATCTCTATATTAAACTCCTTCTCCACCCTTTCAACAAGTTCAAGGAGGCTCAATGAGTCCATCTCAAGGTCCTTTATAAAATCAGGGTTTTCCTTTCCCTCAAGTCTTCTTCTATTAACATGAACTCCATTTATAAGAATGTCAATTATCTTTTCTCTGATCTCATTTCTGTCCATCGTCCATCCTCCTTTTTTGATCTTAAACTCATTATATCACGGGTTTAATTTCATTAGTTTCACTGTAGGAAGAAAAATTGAACCATCCTTAGGCATCTTTATCTCTGTAATATAAGGTAAGTATCCTTCAAGCTCCAACTTTAATTTATAAGTTTTTTCTGGCACAAGGTTTCTTATCTCAAGTGGCGTTATACCTTTTAAAGTATCATTTAGGTAAACCTTTGCTCCCTCTGGTTCACTGTATATAACCAATGTGTGGTTTATCTCAACAAGTTCAAATTCATACTTATTTATTCCCATATTTACACTTATTGCCTTTGTCAATTCTTCATAACCTAATTTTTTAAGTGTTACCCAATGCTTTCCTAAGGGAACATCATTTATTGAAAGTGGGGTCTCTCCTTTCTCTTCTCCATCAAAGATCACTTTTGCTCTTTTTGGTCTTGATGTTATAATTATATCCCCAAAACCTTCCTCCAGCACCTCACTTATAGACACACCCTCCTCTTTAACTTCAACCTCTCTCTCAATACTTTTGTATCCACTTTTTTTAATCAGGATTTTGTGTTTTCCTATGGTTAAACCATCTATTTTAACAGGAGTAAATCCCCTACTTTCTCCATCCACAAAGACCTCTGCTCCTTCTGGATTTGTCTCTACCTCTATAAAACCAAGGGCTTTTTCGAGATTTGCGATAATGTCTGTTTCCTTTCCTCTCCTTATCTGTATGGTTTTTTTCCATGTTTTGTATCCCTCTCTTTTAACCTCTACAGTGTGTTCTCCCACATCTACACTTATATCTAATGTGGTAACTCCAACCTTAACTCCATCTATGTAAACATCTGATTTGTCAGGGAAAGACTCCACATGCAGTTTACCTTTTCCAGAACCACAAGAGATGAGAAAGAGTGAAATCAAAGTTATGATGGCTAAAATTAAAATTGTTTTTTTCATAATAACTTCTTGTATGGATAGATCTTTATCTCTTCATTCTCAACCAAAGCAACAGAAATGGTATCCCTTCTCTTACTATTTTTATTCTCCAATACAAAATCTCCAATCTGAAGTCTCTCAGGTTTCATTCGGGAGGCTACAACTATGGCATCTTTCCCTGTCTTCTCTCCAGCAAAAACACTTCCCCTTAATGAACCAAAAACAAACAGACTTCCTCCCACTCTTATCTCTCCACCTGGATTGAGATCACCAATAAGTATAAGATTTCCACTAAAACTTATAGACTGACCTGACCTTATTTTCCTCCTAACAACCTTAAAATTTCCTGACCCTGTTCCTTCGGAAAGAGATTCTGGTATCTTTTCGTCTCTTTTCTTTATCTGGAATTCTACAGATATGTCAAATTTATTCTTAAGAAGGGTGGAGATATCCTCCATCTCTTCATCTTTAAGGTCTCCTCCAACAGATATAAATTTAATATTACCCCCTTTAAAAAACTCTTCTCTCTCTGAGAGCTTCTTTTCAAGAGCCTTTAAAATTGTCCTAAACGAATACGATAGGTTAAGGTAAGCAAACACTCCTTCCTTTGTTCCTTTTAGAATCACTGCATTTTTAGGAATTCTCAATTAGAACCTCCTTTAATCTCTTTATAAATTTTACCACAGGAAATCCAACCACTGTAAAATAGCAGCCCTCAATCTTCTCAATAAAAACTGACCCTTTCCCTTGAATAGCGTAGGCACCAGCTTTATCCATTGGTTCACCTGTCTCTATATATTCTATTATCTCACTTTTTCTCAAATCTTTAAACTTAACATATGTCTTAGAAAAACCTTCTCCAGTTTTTCCAGAGACTGTGAAGAAAAAACCTGAATACACCTCGTGCCATTTTCCAGAGAGAAGAGAGAGCACTTCTTCTGCATCTAACCTATTTTTAGGTTTTCCAAGTATTTTCCCTTTGTAAACCACTACTGTATCTCCAGATACAATAACTCCATCTCTCCCTCTGATGGATAGAGCTTTAATTTTTGAATTTTTTATCACCATGTCCAGTGGATTTTCACATATTACTTCCTCTACACAGGGTCTTACAACTTCAACTTTAAAGAAGAGGGATAGAATTTCCCTTCTTCTTGGAGAAGATGAGACAAGCACTATTTTACCAGGGAGTAAGTTTTTCCTCATCCTCAAACTTCTTTACCCTGTTAATTAGAAACTGTGTAATCAATCCTATTATAAATCCGCTCACTCCACCAAAAAACAAGAGCAACGGAAGGTAAAAAAGGAGTAGTTTGTTTAGAGTCATAATGTATATCACCACAAATTGTACTAAATTGTGTGTAATTCCACCAATGATACTTACCCCCTTTATTGAGATTTTCTTATCCCCCATCTTTTTAAAAATAAGCATAAGAATTGCCGCAGAGACAGAACCTGAAAAGCTTAATATAAATTCCAGTGTAAAAATGTTTCCTTTTATAAGGGAGACTATGATAGGTCTTAAAGCTCCTATCAAGATTGCTTCAACCCCTCCAAAGTAGTATAGGGCAAATAGTGTTGCAATATTTGAGAAACCGATCTTTATCCCAGGTGCAAGAAAGAAAAGGAAGGGAGGCTCAACAAGATTCAAAGCGATTCCTGATGCAAGCACCAAAGAGAGTATCGTAAGTTTCCTTATCCTATTCTGAGATTGCATCTAAATCATCTCCTCCAATCCATATAAAAACTCCATTTGGAATGCATATTGCATACTCTCCCTCCTTTGAGATCCATCCCCTCTTTTCACATATCTTTTTCTTACACGGAGAATGAAGAAACCTCGCTTTCCCATCTTTAATTTCTATCTTGGCTTCTCCTATTCTTCCCTTTACAGTTATAATAGTCTCCTGATTTAGGGGATACCTTTTAATTCCAGAGTCTGTTTTTATAAATAGAAATTCTCCCTCTTTTTTATTTAAGAATAAAACAACGGAGATTAAAAGTAAAATGATAATTAATATTAATAAAATCCTATCGTATGGCTTCACGGCACAGTAAGATCCATTGCTCCATTGATGAAATGTTTGTTCAACCCCTCATCAACAATAATTGCTTTAACCTGTGGGTATTTTCCTTTAAGAAACTCCTCTCCCTTTTCTATACCCAACACAAATAGAGTTGTTGATAGAGCATCCCCCAGCATTCCATCTTCGCTTATCACAGTTACCTCAATAACTCCACTCTTTGCTGGTTTCAATGTAGAGGGATCTATTATGTGGTGATACCTTACCCCATCCTTTATGAAGTAGTTTTCATAGTCTCCAGAGGTGGCAACAGTACCACTAAAAATCCTTATCTTTTCAATAATGCCACTCTCTCTTGGGTGTCTTATTCCAATTTTAAATCCCTCATTTTTATCTCCAAAAACGAGTATGTTTCCACCAAGATTCACCACACACCTTTTAACTTTCTCCTTTTCAAGTAGATTTTTGATTAAATCTAAAGCATACCCTTTAACAAGTCCTCCAAAATCAAGTTCTCCATCTATTATCTTTACTCTTTCTCTCTCTTCGTCTATCATAATATTTTTTATATTAGTTCCATTCCTTAACTCTTTCAACTCTTCCTCAGATGGAACTCTATAGTTTCCATCGTAGAATCCCCATGCACTCTCCACCTCGCCAAGAATTGGATCGAAAGCTCCATAAGAAATTTCATTCATGTGAATGGAGAATTTAAGTACATCTATAAACTCCTTATCAACTTTAACCCATTCTCCCTTTTTATTGTTTATTCTGTAAACAATAGATTCTTTATTAAATCTACTAAACTTCCTATCTATGTTATTAAGAATTTTAGAAACTTTGCTGTACACATAAGAATGTGCTGAATCAATGGAGAATGTAAGAAATGTGCCAAGATACAGTCCCTTCTTTGTAACCATATTTGGACTACATGAGGGAAGGAAAGAGACGATGAGAATTACTATAATTATTCCCGAATATTTAAGTCTTCTCCACAAAACTCACACTTCCCATTTTTTACATGATATTCTGAAATTTCATATCCAAGTCTTCTTACAACAAGACTCTTACAGTTAGGGCAGTAGGTGTTTTCGTATGGATGACCAAGGACATTTCCAATATACACAAACTGAAGCCCCACCCTCTCCCCTATCTCTCTTATCTTCTCCAATGTTTTAACAGGCGTTGGAGGAAGATGAGATAGTTTAAGGTAGGGATAGAATCTTGTAATATGCCATGGAGTCTTTTTTCCGAGATTATCCCTTATCCATAGGGCAAGTTCCTCCATTTCCTTTGGTGAATCATTTATTGTGGGGATAACATTGGTTACAATCTCAACATGTATTCCCATCTTCTTTGCCTCTACACTTCTTTCCAGTATATTCTTCACCCCTTTAACACCTGTTATCTTTTTAAAAGAACTTTCCCAGAAAGCCTTTATATCTATACTCATGGCATCAAGATATGGAGAGATAAGCTGGAGTCCTTCAGAGGTTATTGAACCATTTGTAACATAAACAGTGTATAAACCATTCTTCTTTGCAAGTTTTGAACCATCAAGGGTGTATTCAAACCAGATTGTGGGTTCATTGTAGGTGAAGGCAATCCCACCTGCGTTGTAGCGTTGAGCAATTTTTATCAGTTCTTCTGGAGAGATAAGTTTACTCATTGATAGTGTTTCTTCTGTTAACTTTTCATAGGAGATTTCCCAGTTCTGGCAGTGAAGACATCTGAAGTTACATCCCCATGTTCCAAGAGACAGGGCAAGACTCTTTGGATAGAAATGAAAGAGTGGCTTCTTCTCTATTGGGTCAAGGGCAATGGATGAAACAACACCATATATTAAGGTGTATAATTTCCCTCCTTCATTTTTCCTAACGCCACAAAGACCAACCTGACCATCTTTAAGAATACATCTTCTATAACAGAGATTGCATCTTACCCTGTTTTTATCAAGTTTCTCATATAGGAGTGCTTCTCTCTTATACTCCATTTAAATACTTCTCTTTTAGATATCTATCAATATCCTTTGCAGCCTTTTTTCCTGCCCCCATGGCAAGAATTACTGTTGCTGCACCAGTGACAATATCTCCACCAGCCCAAACTCCCTCTCTACTTGTCCTTCCATTCTCATCTGCAATTACAACTCCATGTCTCCCTGTCTTAAGTCCTGTGGTCTTAGCTACAAGTGGATTTGGAACTGTACCTATGGCAACTATAACCATATCCACCTTCATTCTAAACTCACTTCCCGGTATTGGAACAGGTCTTCTTCTTCCAGATTCATCAGATTCACCAAGTTTATTCTTTATAACCTCCATCTCTTTAACCCATCCCTCTTCATCTCCAATGTATCTTACTGGAGTTGTAAGCCAGTGGAATTCTATTCCTTCCTCCTTTGCATGGTGATATTCCTCAAGCCTTGCGGTCATCTCCTTCTCTGTTCTTCTATAAACTATCATTACCTTCTCTGCTCCCATTCTCAGAGCAGTTCTTGCAGCATCCATTGCAACATTTCCTGCCCCTATAACAGCAACTACTTTTCCTCTCTTTATCGGTGTATCGTATTCAGGGAATTTGTAGGCTTTCATAAGGTTAACCCTTGTTAAATACTCATTGGCTGAGTATATTCCAAGAAGATTCTCTCCCGGTATCTTCATAAATCTTGGAGCACCTGCTCCTGTGCCGATGAATATAGCTTTGTATCCCTCCTTGAACAAATCATCCACAGTAACAGTCCTTCCAACCACAACATTACACTGAATTTTTACTCCAAGGTCTTTTATATAGTTAACCTCTCTCTCAACGATGGATTTTGGTAATCTAAATTCAGGAATTCCATATGTAAGAACTCCTCCAGGAAGATGGAGGGATTCGAATATTGTAACATCGTATCCCATCTTTGAAAGATCTGCTGCACATGTAAGCCCTGCGGGTCCTGCTCCAACAACAGCAACTTTTATATTCAATGGTTTTGGTTTCTCGGGGATTTTAATTCCTCTCTTTGCCTCCCAATCCGCAATAAATGCCTCAAGTCTTCCTATGGCAACTGGTTCAAACTTCTTTCCAAGAACACACCTCTCCTCGCACTGTGTTTCCTGCGGACAAACCCTTCCAGTGATTGCAGGAAGGGAGTTCGTGTTTTTCATTATTTTAATTGCTCTATCAAAGTCCCTCTCTCTTATAGCCTTTATAAACCCCGGAATATCCACATTTACAGGACAACCTTCAATACATAGAGGTTTTGGACACTGGAGGCATCTCTCTGCCTCAATTACCGCCTCTTCTTCTGTGTATCCAAATGGGACTTCATTGAAATTCTTTATTCTTTCCTTTGGGTCCTGTTCACGCATAGGAGTCTTTTTTGGTTTAATCTTCATGAATTATTCCCTCCTTATCTTCAAAATGTTCCATCGCCTCTTTCTCCTCTTTTTTGTACATCTTGAGTCTCTCCATGAGAAGGTCAAAGTTTACAAGATGTCCATCAAACTCAGGTCCATCCTGACAGGTGAGTTTTGTCTCTCCACCAACTTCAACTCTACATGCACCACACATTCCTGTTCCATCAACCATTATTGAGTTTAAGCTCACAATGGTTTTTATTTTGTAAGGTCTTGTAACCTCACTCACAAATTTCATCATTATAGGAGGACCAACAGCAGTAACCTGTGCGATTCTTTCTCCACTCTCAATGAGGTCCTTTAATACATCTGTGACAAAACCTTTTCTTCCATAACTTCCATCATCTGTAGCCACAAGGACATCATCGCAGAATTCTCTGAATCTGTCTTCCCAGAAGAGTAGATTCTTACTTCTTGCGCCAAGAATCACTTTAACTTTGTTTCCCACTTTCTTAAAACCCTTTGCAATTGGGTAAACTGGTGCAATTCCAACTCCTCCTCCAACAAGAACAACACTCCCCTCATCATATTTAACTATCTCTGATGGATTACCAAGGGGACCAACAACATCTTTAACACTCTCACCAACCTCTTTTCTTGAAAGAAGATATGTTGTAAGACCAACTGTTTGAAAAACCATAGTTATTTCCTCATCGTTGTAATCTGCTATGGTGAGTGGGATTCTTTCCCCTTTATCATAAACCCTTATTATGAAAAACTGGCCAGGTTTTGCTCTTCTTGCCACATGTGGTGCAACAACTTTCATAAGATAAACTTTTGGTCCAAGTTCCCTTTTTTCAGTTATCTTGAACATATACCGTCCTCCTCTCAACAAAAATCACTAAAATTATAACACATGCTCTCTCTTTATCTCTTTAACAATTTCAATTAGTCCTTCTTTTATATCTTCTGGTATTTTACTTTTCCTTATCCTTTCAATAGATTCATCAAAGCTAAGTCCTTTTATAGACCTTTCAAGAGATGGAATGGCTTCTCTATCCTCCACAAGAAAATCCCCATATATTTTTATGTTTTTTATTACATCCCCAAACTCACCCCTCACAATTATTAAACCACTCTTTACCTTCCTTGTGTAAATTTCCTCAAGTTTTTTCTCCTCTTCAAAAGTCCACTCATAACTCCCGTACTTCTCTCTTGCAAGTTTTTCCATAAGTTCAATTTCTTCTTCCATTAATTTTCCTCTGTAGAGAGAGACATTGAAGTGATCCTTAAATGTTTCAAGAAAAACTCTGTATGCCTCTTCTATCTTGACTTCCCTTGAGATCTCTCTTGAAACAGTTGTTAATGCATCCTTAAGACTTTTAAACTTTTTGTCCGAGAATTTAGGTTTAACAAACTTTAAAACCTTTGATAGAAAATCAAGATCCATGTTAAGGAGGATTGTTCCTGTATGGGAAATGGCGGAACCTATCTTTGTATGGGCAGAGCCAAATATCTTTCTATCCCTCACCACCACATCGTTTATTCCCCTTATTTCTCCCTCTATTCCAAATCTCTTTAAAAAATCTATAACAAATCTTGAAAATTCAAGATACATCTCTCTCTCATCAAGATGAGATATGAATGTTCCCTCCCTAAACAGGACTGTAAACATAAAACTTCCAAGGTCCTGATAGACAGTTCCTCCAAGGTTGTGTCTTCTTACAATTTTAACCCCCATTTTCTTTGCAAATTCAATGTTTACAGTATCTTTTGGATTTTCAAGAAAACCAACAAGAACGCTTCTTTTAACTCTCCTTAACCTGATGGTGTTTGGATAATCTTTATTCTCATCCATTAACCTCATCATTGCCTCTTCAAGGGCATAATGTTTGATGGGATCAGTGATATCATCTTCTATCACTCTAAACTTTTCCACTATAAAACTTACACCTCTCTTTCTTGCACTCCGGATTTTTATCACTGAATTCGCATACTATTTTCCGATTTAGGCCAACATCAAGGTCAAGATACTTCTTTAAATATTTGTCAAGTATCTCAAGACCTATGTATATGCTCTGCTTACAGCATCTTGGGCCACCTTGATCAGCAAGTTCCTTGAGACATTCAGAAACACTTAATAGAGAGATACTTCTTTCCCTGTCACTCATGTATGTGGCTTTAAGAAGAGTTGAGACTGTTGCTCCCACAGCAGCGCAAACTCCACATGTTCCTATGGTTCCACAGACACCATAGGGTATGAATTCAGTTCTATGAATTAGGGCAGCATTTCTCCTTGGATCCCAATTTAGTTTCCCCTGATTTTTTAAAGCTGTAAGAACTACTGGTCCAAGGACAAAATGATACTCCTTTCCAAAGAAGTTAAAGGATGGATGCTTGATTAAAGTGTGAAGAATTTTTAATACATCCTTCTCTTTTGTGTAAGAGAGGTACTTTATTGTAATCTCTTTCTGGTTTAAGAGTCTACACTCTTCGCATATGTAATGTCCATTGGGGCATATCCAATAAGTTTCCTCTTCCTTTCCACAGTATATGCATCTTCCAACTGTATTTTTCTCAACAAGCTCCTCTCCACATATGGGACAAAAGAATTTGATATTACTCATACTTCTCTCCATGCTTTTTTACATACTCTTCAATTGCCTTCAAATCCTCCTCTATATGTTTTCTCACCCTATCAATTGGAGGTGGATTTGTGGAGGCAACCCATCTTCCATCAATAAATATTGATGGAACACCCATAGATTTTAAACTTGCTCTAAAACCTGTTGTTGCCTCATCCGGTATTGGTTGACCCCTGTAGTATATATTTATCTTTATCTTTCCCGGATACTCCTCTGCCATTTGCTCTGCAAGTTCAATCA
The DNA here is from genome assembly GCA_021158845.1 of Caldisericia bacterium. Lineage (NCBI taxonomy): Bacteria > Pseudomonadati > Caldisericota > Caldisericia > Caldisericia bacterium. The sequence continues at coordinate 2,461 of JAGGSY010000008.1, read as the reverse complement.
TTCTCCTACATTTAAATGTCGGTGGCGATGCTACATAAAGCTCAATTAAAACCTTTGGTTTTTCCATGACTTTCTCCTCACAATTAAAATTATACACCCATTGGGATTAATGAAGGTTTTGTAATGATAAAAGAGATGAGTAATATTAAACAAGTATGGGGTAGGAGATACCCTACCCCAACACCTTTTGGTCCTTCTCCAGTATAGTTATAAGTTCATCATAAGAGATAAGAGGAACTGTGGTATCCGATTCTTTGTATCCTCTGGATAAGAAATCATCCTTTAATGCAACAATATTAACCTTTTTCTCTTTTAAAGCCCCCATTTTTTCCTTATTTAATAACCAGAAAACACCATTCTGAATTAACACAACTGTATCACCTTCTTTGGATAGATCCATTTTTCTTTCAGCAATTAAATGTCCTAATCCATATTTAACAAAGATAACCATCTCTCTCACCTCACATAAATATTACAAAATCGTTGGAGTGAATAATCTCTTTTGTCTTTTCAAGGGATATAATCTCAGGATTGTATCCTTCATCAATTTCTTTAACTTTGTATTTCTTAAGATCCTCATCAACTACATATATTTTTGTTTCATACTTCTTAAGATACTTCTGGACCATTTTGAGGGAAAGGAGGCCAAGCTTTTTGGGTTCTGTCTCTTTTGCTACCGAAACCACTGCTTCATCCATGAGAAGGATGGAAGGTTCAAGGTCCTCTCCATACATTCCAAAAGCTGTTCTAAATCCTTCATTCACCCAAATAGAGCCACACGGTGATTGATATATTACAAATAATATTCTTTTCATTTCTCCACCTCAAGCCATTAAATTTATAAATACATCAGTTGTTGCAATTAATTCCGCAAGTTCTGGGAGACCGCTCGGATTGGCTCCTTCAATTAACATATCCTGAGTAACTCCTCTATAATCCATACATATTCCACAGATATCAACTCTTAATCCTTTCTTGATAAGTTCCTTTAGCTTTTCAGGTATGTTTCTATCAATTCTTAATGGCTTAACTTTGGAATTTGCGGCGAGAACTGAATCTGAGAACAAAAATAGTCTTACTTCATGCCCCTTGTTTAATGCTGCCTCTATTATCTTTATTGCAGTATCAACATCTTCATAAGTGTACGATGGAACCATAGTTTCAATTGTAATCTTCATTTACTACCTCCATACAATATTGATGACATAAACCAATTACCCAGGATAAAGAATATGCCAGCAACAATAGAACTTAAAGCAAGTTGTGGAATTCCAGAGAAGAAATGTCCTATATTACATCCACTGCCAAGAACTGCACCAAATCCCATACATATTCCACCTATAGTTACCTGCAAGTAAGTTATTCCTCTCCTGGGTACTCTAAATTTAAATTCTTTATAGATAAGAGCAGTTATAAATGCTCCTATCACGATACCCAAAACCTCTGCACCTTCCCAGTTCAGCTTAGCCTTAGTTGCATATCCCATAAGCACATTTATCCATCCACCAGTAATACCCATAGGATATGGTCTTCCAGATAAAGTACTTGTCCAGAAACCAAACATTGCTACAGGTAGAAGGAGGATTCCTATCATCTGCCAGCTCAACTTACTATCCGGTCTCTTAGTTGTCTTAGTGAAAAACAGATAAGCAATTATTATCACGAACACAATGATGCCTATAATCCAAGGATTTATGTGAAGAAGAGTTGCAAGAGTTGGACCAATTTTTCCTTTGCTATCGGCAAGATAGAGAGAACTTGTAGAGGGCACTTTTGTGGTATATTTTGAAACTGCCTTTAAGATGGGACTGAAAATACCCTTTTTTGTTGCCCATGCTGTAAGTCCATAAAATAAGAGTGCAAGCCATGATGTAGTATTTCCTTCTCCTACCCTATAGGTTGTTCCACTGGCACATCCACCTGCAAGGACCATACCTATTCCAAATATGAATGGACCTACAATGTTTCCTATTATGTTGAATGGTTTTGGATTTAAATGAACCCATCCCATCTGTGCCATGAATAGAAAGGCAATTATCTCAAGAGCAATGGCAAACATTATGGCTTTGAAAAGGAAGTTATCTTTAAGAAGCTTTAGATCTCTGAAAGCAGAGTTAAAGCAGACTCTTCCTCTCTGTAAAACTGCTCCAAATGCTACTCCTGTGATAATTCCTAAAATTACCTCCATTTAACACCTCCCTTTACTCTTTCTTACCACCCACTTTGATTAGAATCCTCCATTCACTGGGTCCTATCTCTTCAATTTTTAAAACCTCATGCCCTTCCCTCTCTGCAGTTGCTGGTATTCTCTCCTTCGAAAGTGGATAATCAATTAATACCTCAAGAATCTCTCCTGGTTTCATACTTTTTAAAGCCCTTTTTGTGTCTACATCTGGAACAGGGCAAACCTCTCCTCTTTCATCAATCGTTTTTGTTGGTTTTAATTCCTCCATCTTTTACC
>JAGGSY010000007.1 GCA_021158845.1 Caldisericia bacterium | reverse complement strand
CATGTCCTGGTAATCCTTGGTTAAGTTTTTAACCTCACTCTTCAATTCTTCAAGGCCCTTGGCGTAAGGTCCTAGGATCCACTCTCTCAACCCCTAACAACACCAAGAGAGTTAGGGCCTCATAATATAAATGGGTATGGGTTAACGTGCCGCTTCTTGCGGTGAAGGTTGGCACGACTCAGGGGACTGTCAGGACTGTTTTGACTAGGCTTGTTAAGATGGGGCTTGTCAAGAGGATTTCGAGAGGATTATATGAGGCAGTAGGGATGGAAGCTTGAATACAAGTGGTTCGAGCCCTAAAGTCGTGTTGGCGTCTTTTCTTTTACTCTCTTTCTTTCAATGCCCTCGTCTCAGGTCAGCAAAGGGTGTCCCCCTCACCACTCGGTCAAGCCAGCCCTCATCATCTGAGATTTTCAATGAATTCAATAACTTCTTTGGTTTTATTACTATTTCCGACGAGGAAGATTAATCTTGGGTATCCAAATTTTTCAGAGCATTCAAGGTATACTACTTCAGTGGCATTCAATAATAGAATTTTTTCATAAGCTTTCCGCTGAATTGGAATTTTTAATTCCTTAAAGTTTCGAGATTTTAGATTCTCCTCAATTATATTAAACTTTTCTAAGCAATACCCTCTCTTATTGCTTAAACTCAAAAGAGGCTTTATGAATCCCACAGTTTTGTCTTTCCATATAAAGATTGCTATATGATATGTTCCATTAATACTTCCAATCCAAGAGGCATCATACTCCTTCGGGACAACATAGAAGTATGTGTTTATCCATTCTGACGTTTTAGTGGCAGTTTCTGAAGAACGGAGGCTTGGAGGAATTGTTAAATAAGCGGCAGCATAAGCACTTGGTCCAGCTTTTGGAATTGTTGATGTTAAAATTATCCCAGCTGCAAAAAAATGTTATTATTGTCGTGATAATTGAAAGTTTCCTATTCTCATGAAAATAAAAAGGAATTAAGGATACTATGAAGGCCGGTAGAATAATAAACAAAACTAGTCCATATTCTCCAAGAAATTGATCAATCTTAAGAATGTCAAAAAAGATGATTATACAGTACTGAAGGGGAATTGATAAAAATAAAGAAAAAAGAATTAAAAAGATGAGCACCATAGTCTTTCTCACCATATTATCACCCTTTCCTCCCTTAAGAGTTGAATGATGTGATTCAACACCTTACTCATTATCCCCACCGCTAAAGAATCCTGTTTTGAAATTTTGGCATCAGCCTATTTAAGATTTGTTCAAGCTATAATTAATTTTGGAGGAGCTGTTTCTTTGACTCAAGGTATGGTTTTAGGATCCACTCTCTGATTCCCATCAAGGCACACCTTTAAGAGAATTGACTAAACTTCCTATTACTGTTAAAACTAGTTAAGCAGTTAATGATTTGAGAATTTTACTTGGTTAGAGGGTTTCAAGGATAATGTGAGTCCTCGTCTCCCTAACCCCGTCAAGTGAAGCAACCTCATCCAACACTTCATCCAATCTCGCCTTATCAACCTCAAGTATAAGATCCACATCACCAGTGACTCTACAAGCCCGCTTAACCTTTAATTTTCTTCCT
>JAGGSY010000006.1 GCA_021158845.1 Caldisericia bacterium | reverse complement strand
TTGCAACTGCCATTGCCCTCTTCTGCTCTGCCATAGCTTGATAAATCTTCTTATCCGCCTCTGCCTGATCAATCCTTAACTTCGCACCGATGTTTTTCCCAACATCTACATCTGCTATATCAATGGATAGTATTTCAAAGGCAGTACCTGCATCAAGACCCTTCTCAAGCACTGTTTTTGAGATTAAATCTGGGTTTTCAAGCACATCCTTGTGGCTCTCTGCAGAACCTATGGTTGTAACAATTCCTTCACCTACCCTTGCGATAATAGTTGCCTCTCCTGCTCCTCCAACCAATCTCTCTATATTTGCCCTAACTGTGACCCTTGCCTTTGCCTTAAGCTCAATTCCATCCTTTGCCACTGCAGCAACAATTGGTGTTTCAATGACCTTTGGGTTAACGCTCATCTTCACAGCTTCAAGCACATCTCTTCCTGCAAGGTCAATGGCTGCTGCCCTTTCAAAGTTAAGAGGAATTCCAGCTCTTTCTGCAGCAATCCATGCATCAATTACCTTATCCACATTTCCACCTGCAAGGTAGTGGGCTTCCAATTTGTCAACGCTTGCTTCAAGTCCTGCCTTTCTTGCCTTTATAAGTGGAAGAACAATTTTTGCTGGTGGAACCCTTCTCAATCTCATTCCAATGAGTGTGAATAACCCCACAGGTACACCTGCAGCCATGGATGCAATCCATAAACCTACAGGAATAAAACTAAATACCACTATGATAAGTATTAAGATTATTATCACAGTGAACCATACACCCAATCCAAACATCTTTACCTCCTTTCCTTCATTTTACCAGACAAGAGAGGTTTTTTAAATTAGAACAAAAGAATTATTGACTTGAAGGGAATGGTAATATATCATAGGTGTAGTTGAGCAAAAAGATGAAAAAAGTTGTTGGAATAATAGCAAATCCTGAATCTGGAAAGGATATAAGAAGATTGGTTTCACAGGCAAGTGTTTTTGACAACATGGAGAAGGTAAGTATAGTAAAAAGACTCCTTACCACAATTGAGAAGTTTGGAATAAGAGATTTCCTTGCTATGCCTGATACCTTCGGTATTGTGAAGAGAGCGTTGAATGCTCTAAGGAATTCATCAAAGTTTAATGTTGAGTTCCTTTCCATGAAGATTAATGGAGACTGGAGTGATACATACGAAGCAGCAAAATTAATGGAGGGGAAGGTTGGAGCGATAATAGTAATTGGAGGGGATGGCACAAACAGAGCTGTTGCAAAGGCATGTAATGACACACCCATAATGCCAATCTCCACAGGAACAAACAATGCTTTTCCATACATGGTAGAGGCGACAGTTGCAGGAGAAGCTGTTGCTGCCGTTGTAAGTGGAGTTGTTGATAAGGATGAGTGTTGTTTTAAGGCAAAGAGGCTTGAGGTTTTAAGGGATAATTCCCTTCTGGATATAGCACTTGTAGATATTGCAGTTACAACCCACTCCTTTGTAGGATCTAAAGCTCTCTGGAATCCTGAGTACATAAAAGAGGTGATTGTAACTATATGCAATTCTTACAACATTGGCTTGAGTTCCATAGGTGCCTCTATAAAGGAGATTGATGTGGAGGATGATGAGGGATTATACATAAAACTTGGGAGTAAAAATTTTGTTATGGCACCTATAGCTCCGGGGATGGTTAGGGAGATTGGTATAGATAAATTTAAAATCTTAAGGATTGGAGAGAAGGTTGAGATTGAGACCATACCTTCCCTTCTTGCCTTTGATGGGGAGAGGGAGCTTATGGTAAAAGACAAGGTTTTTGTAAAACTCTCTCGCAACGGTCCCATAGTGATTGATTATAAAAAGACACTTAGAAATGCTTTAAAAAAAGGCTTTAGAAAGATAATTTAAAAGGAGGGTGTTATGGATTTTAAAGTAGCACACTTTAGCGAGGTTGAGGAAAAAGAAGTGGTTATGGAGGGAGTTAAGGATACCTTCATAAGATGGTTAATCATTGGTCCAAACTTTGCAATGAGAATGTTCAGACTTAAACCCGGTGGATACACTCCCCACCACTCCCATGACTGGGAGCATGAAGTCTTTATACTCAAGGGTAAAGTTAAGATAAAATGCGGTGATAAGGAAGAGATTGGAGAGAAGGATTACTTTGCTTATGTTCCACCAAACACAAAACATCAATTTATAAATATTGGTGAGGAGGATGCAGTATTTCTATGCATCATACCCGATAAAGGTGTAAAGAAGTAAAAAGAAGGGTTTTCCTTTAAAATTATTTAGACTTTACAAGAGGGAATACTTTTAGAG
>JAGGSY010000005.1 GCA_021158845.1 Caldisericia bacterium | reverse complement strand
AGAAATGAGAAGTATATTGTTAATCCCCCGCTTCTTGGAATTATTTTTGGTGTTATCTTCTCTCTTTCACCTCTTTTTTCATGGGGTTTGTCAACTATCTTAAACCTATTTCCAATATATATGGATAATGGGGTAAATAGAGATGATGATATAAAACCTATAAAGAGATAGTAGATGTGTGGAAGTATATTCTTCATCTACTTTGTTCCAAATAACCTATCTCCAGCATCGCCAAGACCAGGAACAATGTATCCATGATCGTTCAATTTCTCATCTATGGCTATGGTGTAGATTGGGATATCTGGATAAAACTTTACCACATAATCAAGTCCCTCTGGAGCTGAAACAAGACATATTACATCAATATCTTTAACTCCCTTCTCCTTTAATATCTCTACTCCCTTTACTATAGATCCACCAGTCGCAAGCATTGGGTCAAGGAGAAAAACCTTCGTTTCGCTTATTCTTTCTGGAAGTTTAACATAGTATGTTACAGGCTTAAGTGTTTCAGGGTCTCTGTAGAGCCCAATATGCCCAACCCTTGCGTTTGGTATTAATTCAAGAATCCCATCACTCATAACTAACCCTGCTCTCAATATTGAAACAAGGGTTATTTCTGTGGAAAGTATAAAACCTGTAGTAGTTGAAATAGGGGTTTCTATCTCAGTTTCCTTTAGTGGTAGATTTCTTGTTATCTCATAAGCCATCAAAGCAGATGTCTCCTTTACAAGTTCTCTAAACTCCTTTGGCTTTGTATTTTTATCCCTCAGATATGTTAATTTATGTTTTATCAAGGAATGGTTAAGTAGATGCACATTTTTCCACTTCATCTTACCTCCTTTCAACCTCTAAAAATTATATCACAATTTAATAAATACCGCCCCCTTTATATCCACTGAGAGAGTAGGTATCTTTTCTTTAAATTTTAATTTAGTTTTAATATTCTCTATTTTTTCCAGACCAAATTCTGGATATTCAAACACAAGTTTCCCACCCTTTTTCAAATATTTTTCCGATTCCGAAAGGAGAATCCTTATAAATTTAAAACCATCTTTTCCTCCATTCAGAGCTTCATATGGTTCCTTTTTTACATCCTCATCAAGTTCATAAAGCATGCCTTCTGGAATGTATGGTGGATTGGAGATAATCAAGTCAAACTTACCCCTAACTTTTTCAAACATATTGCTTCTAATAATTTTTCCAGAAACTCCAAATCTATAAAGATTTGCCTTGATATTTTCTATTGCGATAGGATTTATATCTACAAATGTACAATTCTTAACCTTTCCTTCAAGCATTAAGCTTATCCCCATAACCCCTGTTCCGGCACATATGTCAAGGCAATTTTCAAACTTCTCTTCCCTTTTTACTAAATGATACACAATCTCCTCCGTTTCAAACCTTGGGATAAAAACGCCTTCAAACACCATAAATTTTCTTAATAAGAATATCCTTTCTCCCGTCACATATGATAAAGGTTTTCCTTTTCTTCTTTCTTCAAGTTTCAATATTATCTCATTAGTATCTTTTGGGGATATCTCCTCGTTCATTTTCAATATGAATTCCTCTTTACTCAAACCCAGATGAGACGAAATAATAATCTCAGATTCAAGATATGGGTTTCTTTTTTCTGAAAGAATCTTTTTTCCAAGTTTGAGAAGATCAATTACTCTATAGGTTGAGCTCCTCAATTTTTCTCTTTCTATCCTCCTCCTTAAGCGCATTGATAAGTTCTTCAATATTTCCCTCCAGTATTTCAGGGAGATTGTATAGGGAGAGTCCTATTCTGTGGTCTGTAACTCTGTTTTGAGGAAAATTGTATGTTCTTATCTTTTCACTTCTCTCCCCCCATCCAACCTGCTTTTTTCTCTCTCTACTTACCTCTTCCTCCTTCTTTTTCTGATACATATCAAATAGTCTTGCTTTAAGAATCTTTAAAGCCCTCTCCTTGTTTTTAAGTTGAGATCTCTCATCCTGACATGTAACAACAATACCTGTTGGAATATGGGTTATTCTAACTGCTGACTCAGTTTTCTGTACGCATTGACCGCCATGTCCACTTGCTCTAAATACATCTATTCTCAGATCCTCTGGATCTATTTTTACATCAATATCCTCTACTTCAGAAAAAACTGCCACAGTTACTGTAGATGTATGAATTCTTCCAGAAGCTTCAGTTACAGGAACTCTCTGAACTCTATGAACTCCACTTTCAAACTTCAGGTCACCATAGGCACCTTTGCCTATCACAGAGAAAATTATCTCTTTGTATCCCCCAAGGTCAGTTGGATGGGAATCCATAATCTCTATTTTCCATCCCCTCTTTTCTGCATAATAGGCGTACATTCTAAAAAGATCTGCTGCAAATAGAGCTGCTTCTTCTCCTCCCGCTGCTGCTCTTATCTCCATTATTGCGTTTCTTTTGTCTCTTGGGTCTTCCGGAATAAGAAGTAGGAGTAATTTATTGTGAAGTTTCTCTTCCTCCTCCTTGAGTTTCTCAATTTCTTCCTCTGCAAGTTCTTTCATCTCTTCATCCTTTAAAAGTGTCTCTGTTTCAGCTATATTTTTTCTAACCTCTTTAAGTCTTCTATAGGTTTCCACTATTTCTGAAAGTTCCCCCCTCTCCTTTACATATCTGTTTAGAAGTTCAGGATTTTTGTAAATCTTTTCATCATACAACTTCTTTTCTATTTCCTGATATCTTCTTTCAATTTCTTTCAATTTCTCTTCAATACCCATGTTTCACCATCCTTAACAGTAGTGTTTTTGTGTTAAAGGTGACCTTTCCAAAGGGGATGTCTCCCCATATCTCCTTTACATAGAAACCCCTAAATTTAAGAAATTCCTTTACTCCATAGGGTGTGAATAGTTTTTTCTTTTTATGAGATCTCTCCTTGCTGTTTAAATTAATCTTTTCTATTAGAACATAATCATTTTCTACATCTAAATTATAGATTAAAAGAGTCTCATCCTTTACTTCCATGCTCTTTACAAGATAATAAAACAGATTTTCACACTCTGTGTAGATTTCTCCATGTATTTTTTTCTTTATTTCCTCCCAGTTCACAGATTGAGTTTCAAACAGAGAGGGTAAGAATAAAGGATTTTTTACAACTTCTCCCTTTTCTATAAACTCTTTGTAGGATAATACATTGAGGTTTTTTTCTTCTATCAATCTTTGCCATTCTCTAATTCTCTCTTCTACCCCATCATTTCCTTTCTCTCTGTATAATATTAGGTTTATCAGGCACTATGTGGTGTCTCCTGCATCTTGCCTCATACTTCTCCTGTGCTCCTATCATAACAACAGGATCATAATAGGATGCTGGTTTTCCGTCTATTATTCTCTGAGTTCTTGTTGCTTCTTCACCACACACCATGCATATGGCTGTCAATTTATCAACCTTTTCAGCTCTGGCAAGAAGTGCTGGCATTGGTCCAAATGGTTCTCCCCTGAAATCAAGATCAAGACCTGCCACTATGACTCTAATCCCTCTATCGGCTAAGAACTCAATTACATCTACAATTTTTTCAGAAAAGAACTGTGCTTCATCGATTGCTACAACCTGCGTATCATCATCTATCTTTGCAATTATTTCCTCTGGGTGATCAACACTTATTGCTTCAACCTTTGCTCCTGAGTGAGAAACAACCTTTGCTTCATCGTACCTTGTGTCAAGGGAAGACTTAAAGACCTGAACTTTCTGTCTTGCTATTTTTGCCCTTCTCACCCTTCTTATAAGTTCTTCGCTCTTACCCGAGAACATACATCCAGTAATTACTTCAATCCACCCCTTTTTCATTAAGATTCCTCCTCTGGCACAATTGTGTTTAGAAATTCTTTGTTGCTCTTAGTCTTTATAAGCATATCTGCAAGTTTTTGAAGTGCCTCAAATGTATCTGCATTGGCAAGCACCTTTCTTAAGACCCATATTCTTTTATACTCTTCTGGGTCATAGAGAAGTTCCTCTCTTCTTGTTCCAGACCTCTTTACATCTATTGCTGGGAAGACCCTTCTTTCAGCAATTCTTCTATCAAGAACAAGCTCCATGTTTCCTGTTCCTTTAAATTCCTCATAGATTACCTCATCCATCTTGCTTCCAGTTTCTATAAGGGCAGTTGCAAGTACTGTGAGACTCCCACCTTCCTCTATGTTTCTTGCAGCGCCAAGAAACTTTTTCGGTCCTCGTATTGCAGCAGGATCAAGTCCTCCAGATAGGGTCCTTCCAGATGGTTGGGTTATTAGATTGTATGCTCTCGTTAGTCTTGTTATTCCGTCAAGGAGTATCATAACATCATGACCCATTTCAACAAGTCTTTTTGCTCTTTCAAGTACAAGTTCTGTAACTCTCACATGGTTTTCTGGTGGAAGATCAAATGTTGATGCTATCACCTCTCCTTTAACAGATCTCTCCATGTCTGTTACCTCCTCAGGTCTTTCATCTACAAGAAGCACCATTAGTTTTATCTCAGGGTGATTTGTCTCAACGGAGTGAGCTATTTTCTTCATGAGGGTTGTCTTTCCAGCTTTTGGTGGAGAAACAATCAATCCTCTTTGGCCCTTTCCAAGTGGTGCTATTAATTCAATAAGTCTTATGGCTAAATCTCCATTGGGTGTTTCAAGCCTTATCCTCTCGTTAGGAAATATTGGTGTTAAATTCTCAAATACAGGTCTTCTCCTTGCCTGTTCTGGGAGGAGACCGTTTATAGAAATAATCTTTAGGAGTGCTGGGTATTTATCTCTTTCTGGTGGTTTCCTTACCCAACCTTCAATTTCATCACCAACCCTTAGATTAAACCTCTTTATCTGTGATGGAGCAACATATATATCTGAGGAAGAAGGTGTATACTTTGTTCGTAAGAATCCATAACCCTCAGGGAGAATCTCAAGTATTCCCTTTGCTATGTACTGTTCCTCTTTTGGAATATATGGGAAATAATCAGTTTTCCTTTCAGGTTTGACCTCCACCTTAACTGTATCCTTTACCTTTGTCTCACCTTTGCTCTCTAACTCCTCCATTCTCTCTATAATCTTTTTTATCAATTCGTTTTTTCTATAATGGGAGTAATTCTTAACCTTTAAATCCTGAGAGATCTTGTAGAGTTCCTTCATGGTTTTCTTCTTAAGTTCTTCTTCTTTCATTCTTTTATACCTCCAGTTAATTTCAAATTAATGTAAAAATCTTAGGAAAAATGGTAAAAACACTAATGATATGATACTCATTAACTTTAAGAGTATATTTATGGAAGGTCCAGCAGTGTCTTTAAATGGGTCACCTACAGTATCTCCTGTCACTGCTGCTTTATGTGCAGGAGAGCCCTTTCCACCAAAAAGTCCTCTCTCTATAAGTTTCTTTGCGTTATCCCACGCACCACCTGCGTTTGCCATAAATATCGCAAGGAGTGCTCCACTGACGAGTGCTCCTGCAAGAAACCCACCTAAACCATCTTTACCAAAGAGAAATACCATAACAAAGGGAGAAGCTATGGTTATGAGAGAGGGTATAATCATTTCCTTTAATGCTCCCTGTGTGGAAATATCAACACATTTCTCGTACTCTGGTTCAGCTTTCCCCTCCATTATTCCTGGAATTTCTCTGAATTGTCTTCTAACCTCCTCTACCATTTTATGTGCTGCCTTTTCCACAGCTGAGAGAGCATAACTTGAGAAGAGATAGGGAAGCATGCCTCCTATAAACATAGCTGCAACAACATTTGGCTTTAAAATACTTATTATGGAAAGTTTCGCAGTTTGAGCATATGCAACAAACAGAGCCAGTGCTGTGAGTACAGCAGATCCAATGGCAAATCCCTTTCCCATAGCCGCTGTTGTGTTTCCAAAGGCATCAAGAGAGTCTGTAATTTCCCTTACCTTTGGATCTTGATGGCTCATCTCCGCAATTCCACCTGCATTGTCTGCAATTGGACCATACGCATCAACTGATAGAGACATTCCCAAAGTTGAGAGCATACCTAAACCTGCAAGAGCTATTCCATATATACCTGCAAATCTGTATGCTCCCCATATGGAGAGGGCAAGTATTAAAATTGGAAATATTGTACTTTCCATTCCAACTGACATTCCAGCCAATATATTTGTGGCTGCTCCTGTAGTAGAAGCCTTTGCAATTCTTTTTATTGGATTTCCACCTGTATAGTATTCAGTAATTAAGCCTATCACTACACCACTTATAAGTCCAAGAAAAGTGGCATAGAAAGGTTCAAGAATTCCAAGGTACACTTTAGTAACAATATACCCTATAATTGTAAAGAGTATCGCAGTGAAAAATGTTCCCCCTCTTAATGCATACTGAGGAGTTATATTTGTTCCAAGTTTTGATGAAAATTTCACATAGAGAACCCCAAGAATTGAGGCGATAAGTCCTATTGATACAAGAATTAATGGATAAAATATTCCCTTTTCTCCAAATGGAGCTGTTTTTGATAATGCGTGGGCAATAACTATTGATGATACTGTTGCGCCTACATACGATTCATACAAATCTGCTCCCATTCCAGCCACATCACCAACATTATCACCTACGTTGTCTGCAATTGTGGCTGGATTCCTTGGGTCATCTTCAGGTATCCCTGCTTCAACTTTTCCTACAAGATCTGCTCCAACATCTGCAGCTTTAGTGAATATTCCACCACCCACTCTTGCAAACAGTGCAACGAAACTCGCACCCATAGAGTATCCGGTGATTAATGAAAGCACACTGGTTGATCTTATAAAATTGGCACCAATAAAGTAGACTATCACTAACCCTAAAATTCCCAAGGATGATACAGTTATACCCATGACTGCACCACCAGAGAAGGCAACATCAATAGCTTTTCCAGCTGAATGTCTTGCTGCATTTGTTGTTCTTACATTTGCCCGAGTTGCAACTGTCATTCCCACAAAACCAGAGAAGGCAGAAAGGAATGTTCCAAATATATAGGAAACTGCGACCCACGGATGAATAAGAATACCTACAATTACAGCGAAGATAAGAACTATTATACTCATTACCTTCCATTCTCTTACAAGAAAAGCAGATGCACCTTTTCTGATGGCTATGGAGATCTTTCTCATTTCCTCTGTTCCTTCTGGATTCCTCAATACATCCCATATGAGAATAACAGAAAAAACAACACCAGTAATTCCAGCAACAAGTGGGTAAATAAGTGTGTTCATATTATCCTCCTTAGTTCTGGAGCCAGCGGCCCGACTCGAACGGGCGACCAACTGATTACGAATCAGTTGCTCTACCTCTGAGCTACGCTGGCAAAAGTTGGGAAGAGACTTTTTGGAGCGGGAGACGGGATTCGAACCCGCGGCAGCCACCTTGGCAAGGTGGTGCTCTACCCCTGAGCTACTCCCGCATGGCGGGATCGACGGGATTCGAACCCGCGATCTCCAGCGTGACAGGCTGGCGTGTTAGACCACTACACCACGACCCCGCAAGTATCGCTCAGTGGTGGGCGAAACAGGATTCGAACCTGTGACCCCTTGCTTGTGAAGCAAGTGCTCTACCACTGAGCCATTCGCCCTGCTATATTATTCTAATAAAATTTTCTCTTTTGTCAAGTAATTGTATAAGTCCATAACATATTGGAAAATTGAATTAACATTTCGAACTTTGTTTAGTTATTATTCATTGATTCTTTGTTGTGTTAAAATCTATTTAGGATGGATGAAGTTAAGGAGACAGCAAGGCTTATTAAAGATTCTAAATTTATCGTTGCTTTAACTGGTGCAGGTATATCAACAAATGCAGGGATCCCAGATTTTAGAGGTCCAAAGGGAGTCTATACTCTTGGCATCTATGATCCGGATAAAGTTTTTGATATAGATTATTTCCTTATGGATCCACTACCCTTTTATAATTTTGCAAGGGAATTTGTTTCTCTTTTAGAAAAGGTGAAGCCCACATTCACGCACACCTTCCTTGCCAGACTTGAATCTCAAGGCAAACTTAAAGCTATCATCACCCAGAATATAGATTTACTTCATGAAAAAAGTGGTTCAAAAAATATTATTAATCTGCATGGAACCTTTTTAACTTCTCATTGCACTCAATGTGGAAAAAAGTATTCTTATGAGGATATGAAGGAGAAGATATTTAAAGAGAGGATTCCAAAGTGCGAGAAGTGTGGAGGTGTTATAAAACCTGATATAGTATTCTTTAAGGAGGGGGTAAGGGATTTTGACAAGGCAGTTGAGTTATCAAAGAGAGCAGATCTCTTCTTCGTAATAGGAACATCTTTAAAAGTCTATCCCGCATCTTTGCTTCCTCAGTTTACAAGGGGAAAGATAATTGTTGTTGGCAGTGGAGATATAAATTTAAAATTTATAACTCCTTATTTAGTAGTAAGAAGAGATATTGATGAATTCTTTAAAGAAGTAAGTAAAGAATTGGAGGTGATTAAATGATTGAGGAGAAATTAAAAGATATGGGTATTACACTTCCCGAACCATCTAAACCTGTTGGCTCATATCTTCCTGTTGTAAAATCAGGTAAGCTCGTTTTTCTTTCAGGTGTTATATCAGGTAAGAAGGGAAAGGTAGGAAAAGATCTTGATATAGATGAGGCATATAAAGAGGCAGAAAAATGTGCATTGATTCTTCTCTCCAACCTGAAGAAAGAAATAGGTTCACTTGATAAGGTAAAAAGAGTTGTGAAATTGGAAGGCTTTGTAAATTCAGAGAAAGGATTTAGCGATCAGCCAAAGGTTATAAATGGTGCAAGCGATTTATTGGTGAGACTGTTTGGAGAAAGGGGAAAGCATGCGAGAATTGCTGTGGGAGTGAGTGAACTCCCATTGAACTCATGTGTGGAGATAAGTATGATTGTGGAGGTTGAGAATGAATAGAGATGAAGCTATTAAACTTATCAAGGAGAAACTTAACAATGAGAATCTTGTAAAACACTCCATAGCGGTGGGTGCTATAATGAAAGGACTGGCAAAATATTTTGGTGAAGACGAGGAAAGATGGGAGTTATGCGGTCTCCTTCATGATATAGATTATGGAGAAACCATGAATGATCCAGATAAACACTCCTTAATTGGAGGCAAAATGCTAAGAGAGATGGGTTTTGATGAAGAATTTGTAAACGCCGTTGAGGCACATAATGAAAGGCACGGAATACCAAGAAACTCCCTCATGGCTAAAGCATTGTTTGCTGCTGATCCTATCTCTGGTCTTATCACAGCTACTGCATTGGTAATGCCTGATAAAAAACTTGCGAGTGTGAAGGTAAAATCAGTTAAAAAGAAATTTAAGGCAAAGGAGTTTGCAAAAGGTGCAAATAGGGAGCAAATAAAGACATGTGAGACAGAACTTGGTATTCCTCTCTCTGAATTTATTGAAATTGCTCTAAACTCAATGAAAGAAGTTTCTGATGAACTTGGGCTTTGAGGAGATATTTATAAACCTTGAATTTCTCACCATACTGGTGATTTACAGTAGAAAAAAGGAGTTAATTGAAAGAGTAAAAATTCTTAACAAAGAAGTGGAGGAAGAAACAAGTAATTCTTTTGTTAAAGAAATTGTTATTGATGTTTTTTATGGAAGAAAGGAATTGGATTTAAAAATTTTGAATCTCTCTTATTTAACGGATTTTCAGAGGAAAGTCCTTATTAAAACTAAGGATATACCAAGAGGAAAGGTAAGCACATATAAAAAACTTTCAGAAAAGGTTGGCGTGAGAGAAGGAGCAAGAGCAGTTGGAAATGTTATGAAATTTAATCCCTTTCCAATACTAATTCCCTGCCATAGGGTTATAAAAAGTAATAGAGAAATAGGAGAGTATGGAGGCGGAAAGAAGCTGAAGAGGAAATTGTTAATTTTTGAAGGCGTAGGATTTGAAAACAAATGGAAGGTTTTAAATGAATATGTGGTATAATTTGAAATGTTTTGTGTCTATGGTATAATTTGAAGGAACAAAACTTGAAAGTAGTATATCAGATAATAGGAATTAGGAGGAATTATGAAAACAACTCTTATAAAACCAAAAGATGTGGTTAGAAATTGGTGGTTAATTGATGCCAAGGATAAGACGCTTGGCAGAATTGCAGTTGTTATTGCGAAATTGCTTATGGGTAAACACAAACCAGATTATACTCCATACGCTGATTCGGGTGATTATGTTGTAGTAATTAATGCAGATAAGATAAAGGTGTCTGGTGAAAAGGAGATTGAAAAAATTTATTACCACGCATCGGGTTATCCAGGTGGCCTGAAGGAAACAAGGTTTAGAGATATGATTAAAAAACACCCAGACTTTCCTATAAGGAGTGCTGTTAAAGGGATGCTTCCAAAGAATAAACTAAGATACAGGATGCTTAAGAGACTCAAAGTTTATGCTGGCAATGAGCATCCTCATAATGCACAGAATCCTATACCATATAAGGAGGAGAAATGAGTCCACTAATTGCTGGAAAGAGAAAAACATCTATTGCAAGAGTAAAGTTGAGTCCGGGTAATGGAACAATTACAGTTAATGGGAAGTCCTTTGAAGAGTATTTTCCAATTTTATTCCATAGACTTGTAGTTCTACAGCCATTCAAAGAAACAGGCAGAGAAGGAAGATATGATGTTGTGGTAAAGGTAGAGGGAGGAGGAAAAAGTTCCCAGGCTCAGGCAATAAGGCATGCCATATCCCGTGCTCTTTCTGATTTAGAGCCTTCTTTAAGACAAACATTAAAATCTAAAGGACTACTTTCCTTTGACGCCAGAATAAAGGAAAGAAAGAAACCAGGTCTTCATAGAGCAAGAAAAGCAAGACAGTATAGAAAGAGATAAGTTTTAATTAAAGGAGGGAAATTTTTTGGGAAAAAGTATTGTTGTAACCTCTGGTAAGGGAGGGGTTGGTAAAACTACTATTGTAGGAAACATTGGAACAGGTCTTGCACTTAAAGGAAAAAGGGTTGTTCTTATTGATGTTGATATAGGCTTAAGGAATCTTGATCTTGTTCTTGGATTGGAGAATAGAATTGTTTACACAATAATGGATGTGCTTGATGGTTCATGTAAACTCTCACAAGCTCTTGTTAAGGATAAAAGATTCAAAAATAGACTCTATCTTCTTCCTGCAGCGCAAACGAGGATGAAGGAAGAGATAAAAATTGAGGATTTAAGGGATATAGTTCTCAAACTGAAAAAAGAATTTGATTTTGTTATTCTTGATTCTCCTGCTGGTATAGAACACGGTTTTAGACTTTCTACTTTATCCAGTGATGAAGCTATAGTGGTTACAACACCTGAAATTACAGCTATAAGAGATGCAGATAGGGTGATAGGTCTTCTCGAATCCATGGAAATTTTTAACCCTAAACTCATAATAAATAGAGTTAAATTTGATATGGTAAAGAAGGGAGAAATGCTTGATTGGAAGGATATATCTGATATTCTCTCTGTGGAAGTGATAGGGCTTGTTCCTGAGGATGAGTATGTGACAATATCGACCAACATGGGAGAACCAGCAATACTCAATGATAAATCCCCTGGCGGAAGAGAAATGATGAATATAGTAAGGAGAATGCTTGGAGAAGATGTTCCAATAATTGAGGAGAAACCAAAGGAAGGTTTCCTTAATAAGTTGTCCCACCTATTTAAAAAGGAGAGATAGGGGTGTCTTTTTTAGGTATAGGTAAGAGAAAAAAGAGTGGAAGAGTTGCCAAGGAAAGAATAGCCTTTGTGCTTTATTCTGATAGACTTGCACTTTCTCCAAAAAAAATTGAGGAATTAAAAAAAGATTTCTATTCCCTGGTGCTTAAGTATGTGAAATTGAATGAGGAAGACATAAGCATAAAGATAAGAAGAGAAGGCAAAAGGACGATACTTATAGCAGAATTTCCAATGAAACAAAATTAAGAAATCTCTGTCAAATGATTAGGAGTAAAAAA
>JAGGSY010000004.1 GCA_021158845.1 Caldisericia bacterium | reverse complement strand
CTTATTAAGTTAAGATACTCCCTAAATTTTGTAATTTCATCTCCAGTTAATCTTATTCCAAATTTTATTAACCCCTCCTTAAACCATTTAAGCCATATATCCTCCATCAATCTCCCCAGTGAAATTTAGAATTTAGAACATCATAAAAATTCTTTTCCTTCAATCTTACAAGTTTTGCATTTCTCTTTGATCTGAAAAACTGCATATAATCACCACTTGCAAGAATCTCCCTTTTCCTTCCATCTTCAATAAAATATGTTTTTCCAGAGGAGTTTATAAGAGTTATTGAGAGTTTCTCTTTGTCAGATAAAACAAGGGGTCTTGATGTCAATTTATGAGAACAAAGAGTTGTCAATATATAAACCTCGCTTTTTGGAGAGACTATTGGTCCACCTGCTGAAAGGGAGTATGCAGTTGAACCATTTGGAGTTGAAATAATTGCACCATCTCCTTTTATGGTTCCTGCAAATTTTCCATCCACAAATATTTCAAGAACAATTATTGGAGAAAATATATCCCTTGCTATGACAAAATCATTAAAGGAGTAAAATTTTCCCAGATTCTTACCTCCTCTCTTTAATTCACACTCAATTACCAATCTCTCTTCAACCAGAAATTTTCCAGAGAGTAACTTTTCAAGGGAAGAGAAAACATCTTCCTTCTCCACATCGGTAAGGAATCCCATACTTCCAAGATTTATTCCCAGTATGGGAACATCGTAAGGGAAGGCAAAGTGGAATGCCCTAAGAAAAGTTCCATCTCCACCCAATGACAGTATCAGAGAATCTTTTTCAACGCCATCTCTTTCAGGGAAGAATACATCAATTCCTCTCTCTCTTAAGAATTCCTCAATTTCACTGGATAAAATTTTTGCTTCATGTGTATCTTTAAAGCAAATTCCTATCTTCATAAAATTTCTCCTTTGCTTTTTTTATTGCACCTTCAGCTATTTCAGAAAGTGGTAAATCTATATCTATTTCTTCCTTTTTCATATATAGAAGATACTCAATGTTCCCTTCCTTTCCTCTTACAGGCGAAGGGATTATTCCAATTGGATAAAAACCCTCCTCTTTAACAAAATTAAGCATATCAATTAATATCTCTTTATGAATAGAAAAATCTTTAACCACACCTTTCCTTGTAGAGCTTTTTCCTCCTTCAAACTGTGGCTTTACAAGGAGAATGTAGTCTCCCCCACTCTTTAAAAAGACCTTTACATTTGGGATTATAAGTTTACTGGATATAAATGATGTATCCTCTGTTATTATGTCTATTCCTTCAGGTATATCCTTTTTGGATAGGTACCTTGCATTTACTCCTTCCATTACAATCACTCTTGGATTCTCTCTTATTCTTTTGTGAATAACTCCTCTTCCAACATCAACTGCATACACCCTATTTATTCCATTTTCAAGTAGAACCTCTGTAAATCCCCCTGTTCCTGCACCAATATCCAATGCGATCTTATTCTGAATCTCTATATTAAAGAAAAGAATCGCCTCTCTTAATTTTTCCCCTGCTCTGCTTACATAGATTTTTGGACTCATTACCTCTATTTTTGAACTTTCTCTTATATACATCCCACCTTTTGTAATCAACTTTCCATTCACATACACCTCCCCATTCTTAATCGCCTCCTTTGCCTTTTCCCTTGAGGGAAACAAACCTATCTTGACGAGATATTTGTCAAGTCGGTATTTTCTTTCCAACTATCCTTTCACACTCCTCCTTTATTCCCTCTTCATTAAGTTTGTATCTCTTCAATAGTTCCTCCCTTGTTCCCACAGGAGGATAAGTTTCAGTTACTGCAAGATGTTTTATTTTTATTCCAGTTATATCCATTAAAACAGGTTTAATTCTTGTTCCAATACCACCAAACTGGAAATGGTCTTCAACAATTAATACCTTTTTTATCTTCCTCGCATACTTCAATACAGTATCAATATCAAGTGGATTTGCGAATCTCATATTCAAAACCATCGGGTATATGCCTTCTTCATGAAGAGATTCA
Source organism: Caldisericia bacterium (assembly GCA_021158845.1). Classification (NCBI taxonomy): domain Bacteria; kingdom Pseudomonadati; phylum Caldisericota; class Caldisericia; species Caldisericia bacterium. The sequence goes on along the minus strand of JAGGSY010000004.1, from coordinate 4,081 downwards.
AGGATGTTATAGGCGTAATAAGACATCTTTCCAAGAGAGATTATTAGTAGATCATCTCCCTCTGATAAGACCTCTGCCCTATATGGTGTTAGATCAGTATCTATTGGGAGATTATCTGCGCTATCCTTAGGATACCTTATCACGCATGTATTCTCTGTCTGAAGAGCAAAATTGAGCATGCGGGAAAGTTCGTTTCCATCCTTTGGGCTCATGAGAATAAAATCTTTAAAGAAGGAAAAGTAAGATAGGTCAAAAATTCCCTGATGAGTGGGGCCATCTCCAGGCACAAGCCCTGCTCTATCAACTGCAAATATCACCTTATTTTTCTGGAGTCCGACATCAAGGATTATCTGATCCAACGCTCTCTGAAGGAAAGTTGAGTATATTGCCACAACAGGGATTGTTCCACCCTTTGAGAGTCCTGAGGCAAAACTTACAGCATGTTGTTCTGCAATTCCCACATCAAAAAATCTTTCTGGGAATCTTTCCTTGAAGTCCTTAAGTCCTGTGCCAAGTTCCATCGCGGCAGTTATGGCAACTACATCTTTTCTTCTTTCTCCAATTTTCACCATCTCTTCGCCGAAGACCTTTGAAAAGGTTCTCTTCTTTTTAATCTCCTTCAAAAAGGCAGGTGATGAATGGTAAACCTCGGGATTCTCCTCTGCAAAGTGAAGACCTTTTCCCTTCTTGGTGATAACATGAACAATTCTTGGAACATCTAAATCTTTGATTTTTGAGAAAACCTCTATAAGTAGAGGAATATTATGTCCGTCAAAGGGACCAAAGTAAAGGATTCCGAGTTCTTCAAAGAGCATTCCGGGTATTATAGCTTGCTTTAATATAAGTTTTGTTTTTTCAAGGAAGTCAACCACGCCTTTTCCAAGTTTCCCTCTTTTAGAGAGTTTTTCATTTATGCTCTTTACAGCATTTCTATAGGGTTTCTGGGCTCTAAGTTTTGAGAAGTAACTTGATATTGCACCTACATTCTTTGCTATGGACATCTCGTTGTCATTCAACACAATCATTACATCCTTTTTTAAATGTCCCAGATTGTTGAGTGCCTCCCATGCTTCACCACCGGTTAAGGCACCATCTCCTATAACATCAACTATTTTGTATTTTTCTCCCTTGAGATCCCTGCTTGCAGCAAGACCAAGAACCAGTGAAAGGGAATTGGAAGCGTGCCCAACATAGAATAAATCGTATTCACTTTCATCTGGTGCAATGAATCCCGAGATACCATCACTCTTTCTTATCTTCGGGAATCGTTCCTTCCTTCCAGTTAGAATTTTAAAAGTATAACATTGATGACCCACATCAAACATTATTTTGTCCTTTGGTGGATTTAGTGTGTAGAGAAGTGATATTGTGAGTTCTACCACTCCAAGATTTGATGCAAGATGTCCTCCTCCCTCTCCCACCACTCTTTTTATGTAATCTCTTATCTCTTCGGAGAGTTGTTTAAGTTCGTATATACTTAACTTTTTTAAATCTGCTGGATAGTTAACTCTATCTAAGATAGCCATGATTTTAGATACTCCACAAATGAGAAAAGTATATTGTTTTTGAGGGATAACTCTTTTAACACATCTTGGGCTTCGTTTAATAGATTAGATGCAATTTCCTTTGACTTTTCTATACCAAACATCTTTGGAAATGTAAGTCTATCCTCATCTTCAGTTCCTTTCCTTGCATCTTCTATGTCATCAAGAATCTGATAACTTAGCCCTACTTTTTCACCAAACTTTTCAATTACACTTATCTCTTTCTCTCCCCTCTCAGCAAGGATAACACCGATTTTTAATGCAGTTTTTATCAATGCTCCTGTTTTTTTAGAGTGTATATAGTATATAAGTTCCTCATCAGTTTCGTCTGGAGATGTCATTACATCCATAACCTGCCCGCCAACCATTCCTTCAATGCCAGCATTCTTTGCTACCTCATTTATACATTTTAATGTAAGTTCTGGTTTTATAGTATCCACACTGCTCATAACCTCAAAGGCAAGGGTTAGAAGAGCATCTCCAGATAGGATTGCAAGGTCCTCACCAAAAACTTTATGTAAAGATGGCTTACCTCTTCTTGTATCTGCATTATCCATTGCAGGTAAGTCATCGTGAATGAGGGAGTATGTGTGAATCAGTTCAATGCCAACGGCAAATGGAAGAGTTTTTTTCTCATTCTCTTCACTAAAAGAGGAATATGAAGCCATAAGGAGCACAGGTCTCAATCTCTTTCCTCCACTCTTAATAGAATAGGAAATGGCTGGATATATTGGGCTTGTCTTTATCCTTTCAAGAATCCTATCCAGTTCTTCGTCAACAATTTTCTTTTTCTGTTTAAGGAACTCAATAAATTCTTCCTTCATCATAGTCTTATCCTGAAATCCTTAAATTCATTCTTTGAATCTTTCCAGACAACATCCACCTTTTGAACAACAGCTCCTGTGGGTCCCTTTTTTAAATACTCAATCATTTTCTTTAAATCCTCCTCATCTCCTTCTCCAACAAAGGTAACACTTCCGTCGGGATTATTCTTCACATATCCTTTTATACCCAGTTCAAGGGCACGAAACTGAGCGTAGAATCTAAAACCCACTCCCTGGACTATGCCGTAAATCTTAACTTCTATTCTTTTCTTCACTTCTCACCTCATCAGCAATTCTACCAAGAATTCCATTTATAAACCTAAAGGAATCTTCATAACCACCAAATCTCTTTGCCAGTCTAACTGCTTGATCTATTATAGCTCCAGTTGGTATATCTTTCCTATACAGGAGTTCATAAGTTCCTATTCTTAATATATTCCTGTCCACAGGAAGTATTCTATTCCACTCCCATTTTATCAGGTGGTTTTTTATAACCTCATCTATCTCTTCTTTGTTTCTTTCTATTTCCTCAAAGAGATCTATCGCATACAGAACGGCATCATCAGGTATCTCACCAAACTCAAAGTAATTAATCACTTTGTCTATTTCAGATTTTGAGAGTTCTCTCTGATAAAGAAGTTGCAGTGCCTTTTCTCTTCCTATTTCTCTATGTTTCACTTTTATCTTCAACATCTATAACATATATGTTGAGTTCCTCAAGCTTACAATTTGTAAGTTTCTCAAGATTCTCTTTAATCCTCTCCCTTATTCTTTTTGCTATCTTTGAAATCTCTGAAAGGTAATAAACTCTCAACAGCAAATCTATGAATATTCTGCCATTTTTTCTTTTTATTTTTATACCCCTCTTTACCTCTTCTCTATCAAATACATCCATGAGTTCCTTTGCAAAATCAGAGCCGAGTCCCTCTATTTCATCAAATTCTTTGAGTGTATTCCCAATTATTTGAATTATGGCTTGATCTGAAACCACAAATTCCATACTCATCCTTTCTTCCCCACTCTCTCAATATACTTACCTGTTCTTGTGTCCACCTTTACAATCTCTCCTCTTTCAATGAAAAAGGGAACCTGTATCTTCAACCCAGTTTCCAATATTGCAGGTTTTCCTCCACCCTGTGCTGTATCTCCTTTATGACCTGGTTCTGTTTCAACCACCTCCAGTTCCACATATGTTGGAAGTTCAACTCCAATAGCTCTGCCCTTGTAGAATAGCATTGAAAGATTCATACCCTCTTTAAGAAAATACTTCTCCTCTTCTATAAAATCTGCGGGAATTTCTATCTGTTCAAATGTCTTATTATCCATAAAATAGAAGGTTGAACCATCATTATAGAGATACTGAACATCCTTGTGCTCTAAAAAAGCTTCCTTTACTTTTTCTCCAGCTCTAAATGTCTTTTCTATTACATTTCCTGTCTCAATGTTTCTTATCTTTGTTCTTACAAATGCAGATCCTTTACCTGGCTTTACATGTAAAAAACTTATAACAATGTAAACCTGACCATCAAGCTCAAAAGTAACTCCCGGTCTCAGATTGTTAACATCAATCATTCTTCCCTCCTTAAAAGTAACTCTATCTATGATTTTATCAACTTAATTAATCTTTTCAAGAACTTATCTACTGTAGACAGTTATAAATTTATCCAACTCTGTGGTTTCATCGGAGGAAACAGAATTCCCAAACTTAAGAAG
>JAGGSY010000003.1 GCA_021158845.1 Caldisericia bacterium | reverse complement strand
AAAAACTTATAAAAGGAGGTGCGGGATGAAGGAATTTGATGCAGCATATTATGGTGGTCTACATGTAAAAGAGGACCTTCCACTCCCTGTGTTTGGTAAATTAACCCTTGGAGAAAACACTATAGTATTTGATGTAAAACCAGATATGGATCCAATAAGTATGGATATAATAAAATATCCTGAGGAGAAGCTGGAGATTCCATATTCTGACATAATTGATGTCACCATAGAAGAAAAAAGTGCTCTCCAAAAGAGGGAAGAAGGATTTACAGATTTACCAATTTTACCATTTAAATTCCTCCCACTGGTATCATTTCTTGTAATAAAAACAAACAAGGGCCAAGGTATCTTCCATTGTGGAAATCCTGAGAGTGTAAGGCAGTTAATCCTTGATAAGATTAAAAAGTAAGTTTTTAAGGGAGAAAAAAGGGGAGCAATTGCTCCCCTTTAATTTTTTACCCTCCCGGGTATGTTATCTTAACCTCTCTTAATTTAGGATCCCAGTCAACTTTACAACCAAGGTTTTCTGCTATGAATCTTATGGGGAGCATTGTTCTTCCAGGGGGTATTATTATTGGTTTCACATTGGGGTTTGTTGGGTCTATGAGTTTGTATTCTCCATTTACTCTTGCAGTGTTCTTTCCTATCCATAGTTCTATTGTTGTTCCCTTGAAGGTTATGGTTACCTTCTGTTCTTTTCCATTCCATCCTACTTCTGCTCCCAATGCTTCTGCTACATATCTTATGGGAAGTAAGGTTCTTCCCTCTCTTATTATTGGGGCTACATCCATCTCAAGTAATTCATCATTTACATAGTAATATGTCTTTCCTATGTAGAGGCGGATGATGATTTGTTCTATATCCTTTGGGGTTTTTATGGTTAGTATGTTGGATTTACCAGATATACTCTTAGGTGTATCCTTTACTCCAACAACATAGTAGAAGTAGGTTGTATCAGGAACACAGGATGAATCGGTATAGGTGTTGTTTACAGGAATCTCTGCAATCATATGGAATGAAGTAGTTTCTGTTCTTCTGTAGATTCTAATCTTGTCAATATTATCATCGTTGTTTATCCACTTTAGTTTAATCGTATTCTTATCAATCACTTCTCCAAAAAGGTTTGTTGGAGGTCTTATTATGTATGTCTCCACTTCATTTGAATCTTCACTGTAAACTCTGTTGCCACCACTTAACTTGTAGGAAGCAACAACATACTTATGGGTTCCATAGATCGCATCATTAAGAGTTGCTTCTCTATCATCTGAATTAGCTTCAAGCACTCTCCTCTTTGTTCCATTGACCTCAAATATGGTAAATCCATCACAGCTACCAGAGAACTCCCATGAGAAACTCACACTTCTTCCGACAGTTTCTGTTATTGTAAAGTTTGCTGGTTTCTCTGGTTTAGATGGAGGAATGAGTGCAGTTACTACATTTGAGAAATCTGAATCTCCTGCAGAGTTAAAGGCAAGCACTTTGTAGTAGTATGTTTTTTCTGGTTCAACAGAGTCGTCTGTGTATGTTGTGGTATCTGCTGGAAGGGTTATAAGGAGTGAGAAGTCAGCCTCCTCTTTCTCTCTTCTGTAGAGTTTAAACCCTTCTTCATTGTCTGAATTGTCTGTCCATGAGAGGGAAACAGATTCGCTTGTTATATCTGACACTGTAAGATTTGTTGGAGCCTCTGGTATTGTTATAAGGGATGGTGTCGTAACCTCTGCCTCATTGGAGTAATCTGAATATCCAAAGGAGTTGTATGCTCTCACTCTGTATGTGTATGTAGTATCTGGGGTAAGGCCTGTATCTGTGTAAGTAGTAGTGTTGGGTGGGAGAGTTGCAATTACTGAGAATGTGCCTCCTTCCTGTTTTCTTTCAATTTTGAATCCATCCTCGTTGTCTGAATTATCTGTCCATGAGAGGGAGACTTCTGTTGGAGAGGTTGCCTCTGCTGCAAGATTGGTTGGGGCAGATGGAGGAGTTCCACATGCCGGAGTGGTAACATTTACAACATTTGAGTATCCTGAATCTCCCCAGGAATTATGAGCCTTTACTCTATAGTAATAGGTGGTCTCAGGAGATACTGTTGTATCTGAATAGGATGTTGTATTTGCAGGAAGGGTTGCTATTACTGAGTATGATCCCCCTTCCTCTTTTCTTTCAACTATAAAATTATCCTCATCGCTTGAATTATCATCCCATGAAAGATCCACTTGTTGACAGGATATTGCCTCTGCAGAGAGGTTTGTTGGTGAGGATGGGGGAGAACCAGCAGGTGGCGTTGTAGCTGAAGCAGTATTTGACCACTCTGATGTATTCTTATCCTTCTTTGCCCAAAGTCTGTACCAGTATGTTGTTTCAGGTGTAAGTCCTGTATCAATATAGCTTGTGGTAGTTGCTGGTAGAGTCTTATAAACATTGAAAGTTGTTCCATTTGTACTTCTTAGAATTAGAACATTTGAAGCATTACTATCAACTGGATTCCAAGTAAGTCTTATGGATGTGGGAGAAAGCGGTGTTGCTACAAGTCCTGATGGCGGTTTAAGGACATAGACAGTTTTTACTGGAGCAACTGGAGAATCCCCACTGGAATTATATGCAACAACTTTATATGTGTAAGTTCCATAATCAGAGACATTGAAGATGTAGCTAAACTGTGTATTGTTGAGGGTTTTTATTAAGGTCCAAGACCATATAAACATGCCGCCTTTTTTGTATATTTTAAATCCATCACAGTTTCCGTCATGGGACCAACTCAAATGAATGGTTTTTTTATCTGCAAAGGCATCAAAATCTGTTGGTGATTCTGGAAATGTCAATACTGATACTATGGAACCAGCAGCATTGTCGCCTATCCTTCCAGTTTCATCATCCCTCTCACTTCTCACCAGATAATCGTACTCAGTGTTCGGGGATGTATGCTCATCAACCCAACTGGTCTTTGATTTAGAAATTCTTGCTCTAAGAGACCAGGTTACTGTCCCTTTCTTTCTTCTCAGTATCTCCACATGTTGAACATAAGGATCTGTTATGGCATCCCAGGAGAGGGTAACATTTAAAGAACCAGTGTGAACTGGAAATAAGTAAGTATCTGGGTCAAGTTTTGTTTTTACCCCTGTGGGTGCATGAAGGACATATGCATAAACAGAGTTTGTAGGATCACTGTAATAAGTATTAAATAGAAAACTAAGCTTAGCCTTAACTCTGTATC
>JAGGSY010000002.1 GCA_021158845.1 Caldisericia bacterium | reverse complement strand
CTTCTTATTCATATTTTTCCTCTTATTATTTTTCCTCTTATGATCTTAAGTAAATCTTCTAATTTTTAGAAAAAATTTATAAAAAGTTATATAATAAATTATATGAGAATTGGAGAAAACCTATTAAAAGGAGGTAAAAATGTATGATGTGTTTGTAATTGGTGGAGGAGTAAATTTCTGTTAAACTCAAAGGAGGTAGAAAAGATGGAGCTTAAAGAAGTAGATGCTATTATAGGGAGGTGGAGAAATACACCGGGGGAACTACTCTCAATATTGGAAGAGGTGCAGGAGAAAGAGGGATACCTTCCAAAAGAGATACTAAGATACATAAGTAAAAAACTTGATATTCCGTTATCCCGTATTTTCAGCGTGGCTACATTCTTTGCTGCATTTTCACTAAAACCAAGAGGGAGACATACAATTCAAGTATGCTTGGGAACAGCATGTCATGTGAGAGGTGCTCCAAAGGTACTTAATGAACTGAAACATACTCTACAAATTGATGTAAATGATACCACAGAGGATAGAAAATTTACACTTACAACAGTAAGATGTCTTGGTTGTTGTGCTATTGGTCCAATTGTGAGAATAGATAATGATACACATATTAGAGTTACACCGCGGAAGATTAAATCAATACTTTCTAAGTATGACTGAAAGGAGAGATAAAAATGGAAAGAATAACTGGATTAGAAGATTGGAAGGAAGTAAAGAAGAAGGGGTGGGAAAAGCTCTTTCCAAAGGATAGGATAAGAATATGTGTAGGAATGGCAACATGTGGTATTGCGGCAGGAGCAGATAAAGTCTTTAAGAAAGGGGAGGAGATTGTATCTTCAAGAAAACTGCCTATAGATATAGTAAAAGTTGGATGTATAGGATTTTGCAAAGAAGAGCCTATTGTAACAGTTCATGTTCCAGGCAAACCTTTACTTTTATATAACGAAGTGACACCAGAAATTTTGGAGAATATAATTGATGACGCTATCAAAGATAGATTAAGTGTAAAGCCATTCTGCAAAATAGAAGAATGGGATAATATTGTAAATGATGAGAAATTTACATATGGGAAAGGTTATGATGAAGTTCCTTTTTATAAAGATATTCCCTTCTTTTCAAAACAGAAAAAGATAGTTTTAAGAAACTGCGGACTAACAAACCCAGAGGATATAGAAGAATATATTGGATCTGGAGGATACTATCCCTTAATCAAAGTACTTACAGAAATGACACCAGAGGAGGTTATAGAAGAGGTAACGAACTCAGGATTGAGAGGTAGAGGAGGAGCAGGATTTCCAACAGGAATAAAATGGAATTTTGTAAAACAGGCAAAAGGAGACTTCAAATACATAATCTGTAATGCAGATGAGGGAGACCCTGGTGCCTATATGAACAGAAATGAATTGGAGAGCGACCCACACATGATAGTAGAGGGAATGATAATTGGAGCATATGCAATGGGTGCCAGAGAGGGGATAGTATACATTAGAGAAGAGTATCCTCTTGCCATAGAAAAGATAAAAAAGGCAATAGAAGATGCCTATAAATATGGTTTTCTCGGAGAAAACATACTTGGAACAGACTTTTCCTTTGACATAAGAATAGTTAAAGGAGCAGGCGCCTTTGTATGTGGAGAAGAAACAGCTCTTATAGCTTCCATTGAAGGAAAACCAGGAAGACCAAGGCCAAAACCACCATTCCCTGCCCAAAAAGGTTTGTATGACAAACCTACAGACATAAATAATGTTGAAACATGGACAAACATTCCTGTGATAATTAAAAAGGGAGCTGACTGGTTCAAAAGCATAGGAGTTGAAAAAAATTCTGGAACCAAGGTATTTTCTCTCGTTGGGAAGGTAAAAAATGTCGGACTTGTGGAGGTTCCACTTGGAACAAAGTTAAAGGAGATAATCTATGATATTGGAGAGGGGGGAGTTGGAGGTAAGAAGATAAAAGCTGTGCAGACAGGTGGTCCATCAGGTGGTTGTATTCCAGCTGAAAAATTTGACTTGTCTGTAGATTACGAGACTTTAAAAGCTGCAGGTTCTATAATGGGTTCAGGTGGAATGGTTGTTATGGACGAAAACACATGTATAGTTGACATAGCCAAATACTTTTTAACATTTACACAGGCAGAATCTTGTGGAAAATGTGTTCCGTGTAGAGCAGGAACAAGAATAATGCTTGAGACATTGGAAAAGATCTCAAGAGGTGAAGGAGAGGAAAAAGATATAACTTTACTTAAAGAACTTGGTGAAACTATCAAAAAAGGAGCTCTCTGTGCTCTTGGTCAAACTGCTCCAAATCCTGTACTTACAACTTTAAAATACTTTGAAAATGAATATATTGAGCATATTGTATATAAAAGATGCCCTCAAGGTGTGTGTGAATTAAGTATAGCTCCTTGTATGAGTGCATGTCCTGCAGGAGTTGATGTTCCAGCGTATGTAGCTTATATGGCAGAAGGAAAACTTAAGGAAGCCTTTTACACACATATAAAAGCAAATCCTTTCCCTATCGCATGTGGAAAGGCATGTCCTGCTTTTTGTGAAAAAATGTGCAGGAGAGCACAACTTGATTCGCCTGTTGCCATAAGACAGCTAAAGAGAGTCTTTGCAGATAAATCCATGGAAGAGGGATGGGAACTTTACAAACCAGAAAAATATAATGGAAAGAAAGTTGCTGTAGTCGGTGGTGGACCAGGAGGATTAACCGCTGCGTATTTCTTGAATCTTAAAGGATACAAAGTTACGGTATTTGAAAAGAATGAGGAAGCTGGTGGTGCTTTAAGATATCTACTACCAGAGCATAGACTACCAACAGAAGCTGTAAAGTTTGAAGTTGAGAGAATCAAAAGAACAGGTGTGGAGATAATTACTGGGAGGGAAATAAAATCTCTTGACGAGTTAAAGGATTTTGACGCTATCTTTCTTGCATGTGGAGCCCATAAAGAAGTAAAACTTGGAATAAAGGGAGAAGATCTTAAGAATGTAATTCCGGCACTTAAGTTCTTAAAGAGTGTTAAAAGTGGAGAGTTCAAAGATAAAATTTCAGGAAAGGTCATCGTCATAGGTGGCGGAAATGCAGCCATTGATTCAGCGAGAGTAGCCTGGAGACTTGGAGGAGATGTAACTATTGTTTATAGAAGAGGAGAACAGGATATGCCAGCTTTTAAAGAGGAGATAGAGGAAGCGAAGAGAGAGGGCATAGAAATAATGACATTAACCAATCCTGTTGAATTTATAGGAGATGAAGAAGGGAAAGTAAAGAGAGCTAAACTTATAAAGATGAAGTATGGAGAGTATGATCTATCAGGAAGAAGAAGACCAATTCCAATTCCTGGAAGCGAATTTGAAATTGATGTCTCTATGGTTGTTGTAGCTATAGGGCAAAAGATAGATGTTAATTTTGAGGGAATTGATGTTGAACATGGAGTTGTAAAGGTTGATCATAATCTTATGACCTCAGTTGAAGGTGTCTTTGCAGGCGGTGATCTTGTAAGAGGTCCATCCACCATCGTTGAAGCAATAGGGGATGGCAAGAAAGCTGCAATGGCAATAGATAAATATCTTGGAGGAGATGGAATTCTATTCAAAGAAGAGAGAAAAGTTGTTGAAACAACCTATGATGAGGAGAAATATCAAGAGGAAATGGAAAGAGTTAAACCAGTTCTTGTTGCACCAGAGGATAGAAGGGCAATTCATGTTGAGGTTGAAAAAACCATAGATGTTAAAGATGCAATAGAGGAAGCAAGAAGGTGTGTACATTGCGATAGAAGAGAAGAGGAGGAATAAAATGATATTTGCAAAGCCATTACCTCTAAATGAGGTTGAAAGGAATTTAAGTAAAGAAGATAAAATTGCTATAATTGCATGTAACGGTTGTGTAAGAACGTACGGTGTTGGTGGATTTGAGGGAGCAAAAAAACTCGCAGAATCTTTAAGAAAAGATGGATACAATGTCGTCAAGATAATAGTTATTACATACAACTGCACAGAAGCTTATGTTATGCGAATAAGAAGAGAAATTCCCTCTGATGTAAATGTTCTTCTTTCCCTATCATGCACAGCAGGATACTCCTCTATAAGCCGCATGTTCCCAAATAAGAAAGTAGTTAAAACCACAGAGAATGTTGGTCTTATCAGTATAGAGGATGATAGAAAAATGTTTGAGGTGACCTTTCCTTTTGAAAAATTCAAAGATTACAAGGGGAAGTGGTTTGCCTTTGATACTTTGGAAATGGTCTCTAAAAATAATGGAGGTGACCAATGATAATCTCTCTGCGTTCCGTTAAGTATGAAGAACTTAAGAAGATGTTAAATAAAGAAGATAAAATAGTTGTCTGGTCCTGTGATACCTGCATAAAGTACTGTGGACTGGGAGGAGTTGAGAAAGCAAAAACCCTTGCAGAACTGTTAAAAGAGGATGGATACAATGTACTTGGGGTCGAAATAATTAGTGAATCATGTCATCTTGACTTAATAAGAGCTCACAAAAAAACAAAAAAAGATATGCTTGATGAAGCAACTGCAATAATAGTCCTTGCCTGTGAAGACGGAGTTCATTCAGTAAAGAATATCTTTAAAGAAAAAAAGATAATAAATGTTGTGAAGACTCTCGGCGTTGGAAATTTAACTGCAAGAGGAGAGGCAATTCTTGTTGGTCCTTTTGAATGGACAGGACTAAAAGAGAGTGTTGAAGGTTACACCCTCAATGAATTGGCAGAAAAACTCAATCTCTATAACTCTTTCTTTGATGAAGATAAGAAGCCAAAGCCAAAACTTGTAAAGATAACTGTTGATGGGAAGGAACACGAAGCTGAAGAAGGGAAAAACTTGCTTGAAGCTTTACTCTCATTGGGCTATGATATACCACATCTTTGTCATAGACCAGGATTAAATCCTGCAAGCGCATGCAGACTCTGTCTTGTGGAAATAGAGGGAATGAGAGGTCTTGTTCCATCATGTCATGTAACTGTAAAAGAAGGAATGAATATAAAAGTCGAAACTGAGGAACTAAAAAAGTATAGAAGAACAATCCTTGAAATTATCCTTGCAGAAGTTGGGGAAAAGTATATTGATAGAAGAAGTGAACTTGCTGTGATGCTTAGAAAATATGGAGTAAAGAAATCAAGGTTTACTCTCTCAAAGAAAGAAAAAAATGTTGATGAGTCTGGTGATATCTTTATTATAGACAATAATAAGTGTGTCCTCTGTGGAAGATGTGTTAGAACTTGCGAAGAGATATCTGGAAGAGGAGTTCTTGATTTTGGATATAGAGGAGAAAAGACACAGATAGTTTCTGGTTTACATGATCCTATGAAAGAAACAAACTGTGTTGGATGTCTGGCTTGTGTTAATGCATGTCCAGCAAATGCCCTTTCCTTAAAGACCGTACTATTTGATCTTGAGCCTGTAAATAAATAAAATGTAAGGTGGGTTAGCTAACCCACCTTAATTCATCTTACAAATATTTGGAGGTAAAAAGGTGAAAAAGATAACTTTAACACCGGGAAAGTTTAAGGGATTAAAGAGACTTTCAGATGAAACTGG
>JAGGSY010000001.1 GCA_021158845.1 Caldisericia bacterium | reverse complement strand
CTTGTAATAGTACCCAAATTTGTCCACTTTGTCAAGTAAAATTGAGAATTTTTACTATAGTCCTTTATTTAAAATACCTTTCTCTTATTTTTGTGAGTTCAAAGAGGGCGATGCCTGCTGATACTGATGCATTCAGGGAGTTTACCTTTCCATACATAGGAATCTTTAGAACCATATCACTTTTTTCAATAACCTTTTTACCTGCCCCTTTTCCCTCTCCTCCAACTACAAGAACCACAGGGAAGGGAACATCCACCTTTCCAAGAATTTGTTTCCCTTTCATATCAAGGGTAACTATCCACAAACCTTTCTCTTTCAGCGTTTCAATCCCTGAAAGAACGCTCCCTATCTCATAGATTGGAATGTGAAATATGCTCCCTACTGATGCCTTAATCACAGATGGCGTTATGGTAACTCCCCTTCTCTTTGGAAAGATAACTCCCTTTACTCCAAAACACTCAGAGCTTCTTATTATTGCACCAAAATTTTCCGGATCCTCTATGTTTGATACAAGAACATATATATCACTCTTTCCTGCCTTTATCTCTCTTACATCTCTTATCCTCACAGGGGATACATATGCAATAACACCCTGAGACTTTGGATAATCTCTAAAAAAGTTTTTATCCTTAAATGTAAAAGGAATCCTCTTTTCTTTCAGTAGATTCTCAAGTTCTCTTATCTCCTTCCCCTTAACTCCAAACTTTATTATGACCTTGAGTACCTTTCCAGATTTAACTGCTTCAATTACAGGATTTCTTCCATAAACTATGTTATTCTCTTCTGAAGTAGATGGTTTCCCTCTTTCCATCCCTCACCTCATATCCAAGCTCCTTGAGCCTTTCTCTTATTTTATCTGCCTTCTCATACTCTTTATTCTCTCTCATCTTCTTTCTCTCATCTATTATCTTCTTTATTAATTCCTCCTCTTCCTTCTCCTCATCCCCCTTTTCAACAAGATTAAAGTCAGAAAGAATCTTTATAAGTTCCTCCTTTAAATTCTTAATCTCTTTAAAGGAAATTTTTATTCCAAGTATGTTTAACATATCCTCAAATACCTTCAGTGCATAACTGAAACTACCCTCTCCTCCTTCTCCTTTAATCTTATTTATAAATTTAAATAAAACTCCGAGGGCACCCTGAGTATTAAAATCATCATCCATAAAGGATATAAACTCTTTCATTGCACCATCAGAGATTTTCCTTATCTTTTCATCATCCTCAGGGAATTTCTCCTTCATCACCTTAAGGAAGTTGTAAAACTCCTTAATTCTTTCATAGGATTTTTTTATCTCATTCAGTTTCTCAAAGGAAAAGTCTATGGGAGAGTGATAGTCACCTGAAAGGAGAAACAACCTTAAAACCTCTGGCTGATACTTCTTTAATAGTTCCTCAATGGTAAAGAAGTTTCCAAGAGATTTGCTCATCTTCTCCCTGTTTACAGTTATAAGGCCGTTGTGAAGCCAGTATCTTACATAGGGTTTATCTCCTGCCCATGCCTCAGATTGAGCTATCTCATTCTCATGATGGGGGAAAATAAGGTCAATTCCACCACCGTGAATATCAAAGGAGAAACCAAGGTACTTCATGGACATAACAGAGCATTCAATGTGCCATCCCGGTCTTCCCTTTCCCCATGGAGAATTCCACGCTGGCTCTCCTGGTTTCTGTTTTTTCCATAGCGCAAAATCAAGGGGGTCTTTCTTTGTTTCATCCACAGGAATTCTTGCTCCCTTTATTAAATCCTCTATCTTTCTTCTTGAAAGCTTCCCGTATTCAGGAAACTTTTTTACCGAAAAGTAAACTCCTGTATCTGTTTCATAGGCAAAACCTTTATCCTCAAGTTCCTTTATCATCTTTATAATATCGTCTATGTTTTCTGTGACCCTTGGATATATGTTTCCCTCTCTATCAACATTGAATAAATTAAGATACTTTTCATACATTGAGATAAATGTCTCTGCAATCTCCTTTGGTGAAATTCCCCACTCATTCGCCCTTTTTATGATCTTATCGTCTATATCTGTGTAGTTTTGAACATACTTAACTTCAAATCCTTTAAATTTTAAATATCTCTTTATGGTGTCAAATACAACGAAAGCCCTTGCGTGTCCAAGATGGGGGTAGTTATCAGGGGTAAGACCACAAACATACATATAAATTTTTCCCTTCTCTCTTGGAACAAGCTCCTCTTTTTTTCTCGTCAGTGTGTTGTATACTCTAATCATTATTTACCTCCCGGTTCAAACTCCCTTCACCTCTGAAATTGCCTCTGAGAGCCTTTTAACGCTCTCTTCCTTTCCAAGAAGATATATGTAGATGTATATCTCTGGTCCCTCCTTCTTATGTGTTATTGCCACCCTCAATGGAAAGTAGAGTCTCTTTCCCTTAAAACCAAGTTCCTTTCCTGTTTTTCTTATAAGGGATAGAATTTCATTTTCATTCCACTCTGAAAGTGATGAAAGGTTCTTCATAAACCCTTCAAGTAAAGGAATAAATTCCTTTAAGTATTCTTTATCCTCTCTTGAAAGAGGTGGCGGGGAGAATATATCCTTGATTATGGGATTTAAATCCTTAAGAAGTGTCATGTGTTCTCTAAGAAGCCTTGTTGCCTCCTTTATCCAATTATCGGATAGAAAGGGAAACTCTTTTTTTACAAAGGGTTTTACCCTCTCAAAAATAACCTCCAATGGAAGTGTCTCCATATATTTGTGATTCATCCACTTTAATTTTGATAATGAAAATATTGCGTTACTCCTTGAAAGGTTATCTATGTCAAACTCTTTAATAAGTTCCTCCATTGTAAAAAACTCCTTTTCCTTTGACTTTGGAGACCAGCCAAGAAGCGCCATGTAGTTTATTAGAGCCTCTGGAAGAAAGCCATCCAATCTATAGTCTCTTAAGGATACGCTCCCGTGTCTCTTTGAGAGCTTTGTGTGATCTTCACCAAGAATCATGGGGAGATGGATAAATTCAGGAACAGGAAAACCAAAAGCTTTATAGAGAAGAACCTGCCTTGGTGTGTTTCCATGAAGATGGTCCTCTCCTCTCATAACATGAGTTATTTTCATCAGGGCATCGTCAATCACAACTGCAAAGTTGTATGTTGGAATTCCATCAGACCTAAGAATCACAAAATCGTCAAGGTTCTCCATGGGAAAGGTAAGTTCTCCCCTCAATCTATCATAGACTTTAACCTCTCCAGAGAGTGGTGTTTTAAACCTTACAACAGGGATTCTTCCCTCTTCAAATTTCTTTCTTCTCTCTTCCTCTGTAAGATTCCTACATCTACGGGAGTATTTTGGCATTTCTCCCCTCTTTATTGCTTCCTCTCTATCTCTTTGTAATTCCTCTGGAGTGCAGAAGCAGTAATACGCCTTATCCTCTTTAAGAAGCTTATCAATGTATTTTTTGTAAATATCAAGTCTTTCACTCTGTCTGTATGGTCCATAGGGTCCGCCTATATCTGGTCCCTCGTCCCACTCTATACCAAGCCACTTAAGTCCATCAACTATATCTTCTTCATACTCCTTTTTTGAACGGAGCTTATCTGTATCTTCAATTCTTAATATGAGTTTTCCTCCCCTGCTTTTTGCAAATAAGTAGTTAAAAAGAGCAGTCCTTACATTCCCTATGTGCATGTATCCAGTGGGTGAGGGCGGAAATCTAACTCTAATCATCTTTCCTCCTTTAAACAAGGTCTTTAATTAATTATAAC